>CAZREC010000020.1:0-17707 GCA_964599025.1 uncultured Muribaculaceae bacterium
CGAAATAACGCTTTTCGGGACGCCGATACCCATAATATATTTTTCTATCTTTTCGTCCATGTAAACCTCTCTCACCACTTCTCTTGCACGGATTATATCCTCAGGTTTAAGCACCTTGTTTGCTTTTGGGAAGGCTCCGCTGTTATTCATTCTGATAATAAGCTTCTCCTCCTCTTTCTTAGGATAGGTAACAACAACTTTAAGCATGAAACGGTCAACCTGGGCTTCCGGTAAAGGGTATGTGCCCTCCTGCTCTATCGGGTTCTGAGTTGCCATAACCAAAAAAGGCTGAGGCAGCTTGAAACTCTGGTCACCAATAGTCACCTGTCTCTCCTGCATTGCCTCCAGAAGTGCAGACTGAACCTTTGCCGGAGATCTGTTGATTTCATCGGCCAATACAAAATTTGCGAAAATCGGTCCTTTCCTTATTTGAAATTGTTCACTTTTCTGACTGTAGATGAGCGTTCCTATCAGGTCGGCCGGCAACAGGTCGGGGGTAAACTGGATACGGCTGAACTGCGAGTCCACAATTGATGCCAGCGTATTGATAGCTAACGTCTTGGCCAGTCCTGGAACCCCTTCAAGAAGAATGTGTCCATCAGCAAGAAGTCCAATCATGAGACTCTCTACCAGCTGTTTCTGTCCGACAATAACCTTGTTCATCTCCAGAGTGATCATATCTACAAAGGCGCTCTCTCTCTGAATTCTTTCGTTTAGTTCTTTGATATTTACGGTTTCCATATTAAATGATTTTGTATTTTTGTAGCATTCAAATCTCACAAATTTAACTTATTTTTAAGAATGCGTTACTTTCTTTCTCTTTCTTACAGAGGTTCCTCATACTGCGGATGGCAGATTCAGGTCAGCCAGGGCTCTGTTCAGGCAGAGTTGGAAAGAGCATTCTCAATATATCTTGGAAGCGAGACGGGGATTACAGGAGCCGGAAGAACAGACGCCGGAGTTAATGCTATCAACTATATTGCCCATTTCGACTCCGCTAACCCTATACTCGTTCAGGATTTCCCAAGGCTGATTTACAAAATAAATGCCATTCTTCCTTCTGACATTACACTTCATGGTATTTGTCAGGTTGCAGATGATGCACATGCCCGTTTTGACGCTGTCAGCAGGACTTATAAATATTTTATTCACACTAAAAAAGACTCTTTTCTGGACGGGTACTCATACTTTTTTCCATACCCGATCAATCTTGAAAAAATGAACATGGCAGCTGTCACTCTTCTGGGCGAACGTGACTTTACCTCTATGGCAAAGCTTCACACAGATGTCAAAACAAATATCTGTACTGTAACTGATGCCATCTGGACCCGGGAATCACCTATGAATATTTCTCAGAATAACTCCTCTTTTTGTTTCACCATATCGGCAAATCGTTTTTTACGTAATATGGTGAGGGCTGTTGTGGGATCTCTGCTGGAGGTGGGCAGGGGCAAACAGGAACCTGAATGGATAGCAGATATCCTGGAACAAAAAAACAGATGCGCAGCCGGCAGCTCCGTACCTGCCCACCCTCTCTTTCTCACAAACGTAAGTTATCCATATAAAATCATGATAAATAATGAATTGGATTTTACTAATAATAGCCGGGCTATTTGAAGTTGGCTTTGCTACCTGTCTTGGTAAGGCAAGAGAATCAACAGGAGTAGTTGTTACATACTGGTATATGGGATTCTTCATATGTCTGGCACTTAGCATGTATTTGCTTGTGAAGGCAACACAGGAGTTGCCTATAGGGACGGCATATGCTGTCTGGACAGGTATTGGTGCGGTTGGAACCGTTTTGGTAGGGATAGTCCTGTTTAAGGAGCCAACCGACTTCTGGAGACTTTTTTTCATATCAACATTAATTGTCTCAATCGTTGGCCTTAAGATGGTAACACACTAAATAACTATAAATTATGGCTACCGACAGAAGAATATTAAAGACAGTGTTTCCTGGCAAATATCTCCAGGGAGAGGGATTAATTGCCGATATTCCTGAACTGATGACCTCCTTTGGGGAAAAAGGGTTGATAATATCTTCCCGCACTGCTAAAAAAACCATTCTGTCTGATTATCAGTCAGAATATTCCGGGTATGGCATCACAATTGAGGAGTTCTCAGGTGAATGCTGCCAGAAAGAGATAAAACGGTTGTACGATATTGTTACAGGTAATAATATAAATGTTGTGGCTGGTGTGGGTGGCGGAAAAGCAATAGATACGGCAAAAATTGTAGCCGATCGTGCAGGAGTACCGGTAATTATTGTACCGACAATTGCTTCTACTGATGCCCCTTGCAGTGGTTGCGCCGTAATTTATTCAGAAAATGGAGTATTTGAATCGGTGTATTACCAGAAGATGAATCCTCAGGCAGTAGTAGTGGACATGAACGTGATAGCCAACGCTCCTGTCCGTTTTCTTGTCGCAGGAATGGGAGATGCTCTGGCCACATGGTTCGAAGCCAGGTCATGCGAAAGGAGCCAGTCAATGAACGAATGCGGTGGATACAGTACAATGACAGGACTGAATTTGGCAAAGCTGTGTTACGATACAATTATAACTTACGGAGCTGCTGCAAAAATAGCTTGCGGGAACAATATCATCACAGAGGCGTTAAATCACGTGGTTGAAGCAAATATCCTTTTAAGCGGAATAGGCTTTGAAAGTTCTGGTCTGGCCACTGCACACTCAATCCACAATGGACTATCTGCTCTTGAAGAGACCCATTCATTCTATCATGGCGAAAAAGTAGCCTTCGGTGTTCTGGCAGGACTGCATCTTACAGATGCTTTACCCTCTGAAATTGATACTGTATACTCATTTTGTGAAGAGATTGGTCTTCCCACCACTTTTGCAGATATAGGAATAATAAATACCGACAGATCCAGGCTCATGAAAGTGGCCTTGAAGGCAGTTGTTCCGCAAGAGGGAATACATCATGAAGCAGTGTGCATAACACCCGAAAAAGTGTTATATTCGATGATTGCCGCTGATGCAATGGGGAAAAACAGGAAAACAAGATAAATCTTTAATATACAATACAATGGCTGTTTTCATTTCTCTGCTTCGAGGAATTAATGTAAGCGGACAGAAAATCATAAAAATGACCGTATTGAAAAATATGTATGAGGAGTTGGGTTTTACCAATGTAAAGACCTATTTACAAAGTGGTAATGTTATTTTTGAAACCAGCAATAAGGAGAATGCCCATTTAGAAAAGAAGATTTCAGCCATGATTAATACAAAATTCGGTTTTGACGTCACTGTAATTGTTCTGACAAAAGATGAGCTAAATGACATTATCGAAAAAAATGTTTTTACGAATAATAGTTCAAAAGATCCGGCATTTTTACATATTACTTTTTTAGCATCCGGACCAAAGGATCTTGATTTTGAATCAATAATAAGTAAAAGAGCAGTGGGTGAAGAGATAGCAATAAAAGAGAATGCCGTTTATCTGTATTGTCCCCATGGTTACGGAAAAACAAAACTGACCAATAATTTCCTTGAAACAAAACTAAATGTCAAGGCAACAACACGAAATTGGAAAACTGTAACGGAATTGACAAAATATTGAAATCACTTTAAAACTTGAATATTATGGAAACACTTATTGGAACAAACTGCCCTTGTTGTGAAATCTCGTGGCTATGGTACACAGTAGCTGTAATTATAGCATTCGGCACAGGTGCCCTGTGGTATACTGTTATATTTGGTAAACAGTGGATTAAGGCAGTAAACTACGAGTGCAGATGCGGGGCAAACCTTAGTAAAGGCGAAGAGTGCAAATGTGAGTCACGTTTCCCGTGGGAGATGATATTTCAATTTATATCAACCGCTGTTATTGGTCTGATGTATTTTTTCCTGACACAAATTTCGTTGTGTATGTCAATATTCGTATGCATTGCTTTTGCTGCCTGGACAAAATCTATGCTTAAGTTTCAGATTGCAGACTGGAAACGCTATATAACCCTTGCACTTGTTGATGTTGGATATTTTGTTGTTGTATCTGCAATATTTATACTATTTGCCCTACTTTAAAATTGGATTCAGAAAAATCATTCACAATTAAGGAAACCGGCTGTGTAAATGCTTTACATAAGCTTAAAAGGAGAATACCCTATGGTTGGGACCTGAACATCTACAGGGGTTGCCAGCATGGCTGCAAATATTGCTATGCAATGTACTCACACGAATTTTTAAATGACGATGATTACTTCAACCATGTATATGTAAAGACCAATATTGTAGACCAACTGGAAAAAGAGCTGAAAGACAGCTCGTGGAAAAGGGAAGTGATTAATATTGGCGGAGTTACAGATAGTTATCAGCCTGCTGAAGCCAGGTACAAATTAATGCCGGAAATATTAAAATTACTTATAAAGTATAAAACCCCCGCAATCATCTCTACAAAATCCGATCTAATTCTTCGTGATTATGAATTAATTGATGAGTTATCAAGAATAACATATATTAATGTGGCCGCTACAATTACCACTACAGACGAAGAGGTCAGGAGAGAGATAGAGCCCGGGGGATGCGAAACACAGAAACGTTTTGAGATGCTAAAGATGTTCCGTAGGACAAATGCCTCCACCGGACTTCACGTTATGCCCATTATTCCGTTCCTGACAGATAGTTATGCAAATATAGAATCTATATGTATAAACGGAAGAGAGGCCAATGTTCACTATATGTTGCCCGGCACACTCTATCTGCGGGGAAAGACAAGGAACGTATTCTTTGACTTCTTTAAAACTAAATATCCCCATCTTTACGACGGTTTCAGGAACGAGTATAAATCCGGAGGAGCCTCAAAGGAGTATAAGGACAATCTTTACAAAATGGTGAATAAACTTCGAAATGAGAATGGATTATCGGGTTGCTACACTAAACCCATGAAGGAAAAAATGCATAATTAAAATTAGGGTAAAATCGTTTTCATTTGTATATATATTGATAGGTAAACAAATATTTTATTGGAAATAATGCATTTTTGCTAATGTTATATTAGGAAAATCCAATAAGAGTGTATATTTGTAAACCTTTTTTGTTACTAATAGTCAAATACTGAAACAAACCCTATAAAATATTATATGAAAACAACGTTATTTTCACGCTTTGCAGCTATCGTGCTCTTGATTGGAGCATTCACTGCCTGCAACAATGAACCTAAAAGTTTTAGTCTGAACGGTACACTTGAGGGAATCACAGATGGCAAGGCCATTATGATGTCACTTGAAAACAGAGACACCCCTCCGGACACTGCAATCATTAAAGATGGCAAATTTACCTTTACCGACACTATTGCAGAACCTTCAATGTACTACCTTATGATTGATGGAAAGAGAAGCATGGTTCAATTTTATGCAGAAAATGCAGAGATGACCATTACCGGACATGTGGACTCATTGAATAATGCTGTTATCGCAGGCGGAAAAACACAGGATGATGCCAATATACTTAAAGGCAAGACAAAGGAATTATATGAAAAATATAAGCTTGACGAACTTCAGAAGGAGCTTTATCAGAGAGTTGACTCTCTTAAAGTAACCCCTGAACGCGAAGCAGAAATAACCGCAGTTCTTGACAAGTATAAAGAGGAATCTAACCAGCTTTCTGAAAATTTCATAAAAGAGAATCCAAAATCATACTATTCAGCAATATTGGTTGGTCAGTTGACATATGGAAAAAGTGCTGCCGAAATTGAGAGATATATCAATATGCTTGACCCGAAAATTGCAGCTACTACAAGAATTACAAAAATGCGTGAGGAAACAGAAGAGATGAAGAAGTCAGAGGTTGGTATAGACTCTTTGATTACAGATGCTCATGATTTAGCTTATATGGTTGATGCAGATTTTGCAGGAAAGGACCATCAGGAAGTTATCTATCTGTCAGCTTTGTCCAATGACAATATCTGTGCACTTAAGAGTGACGGTAGTGTACGTATAATAGATGCAAAGGGTAAGAAAGTAAGCGAGTTCAAGACAAAAATGACATCTAAGGCTTCTGCAATAGCTGTTGACAAAACTGACAACATATATGTTTTCGGCACATTGATGGGTAAAAAGAAAGTTGAAGCGAGAGGAAAAACTACAGAAATTGACGCACCGGTTGGTGTTGAGTGTGTAATATTCAATGCTAAGGGAACAAAAGTAAAAGAGCTTAAGCTTGCAGATATCATTAGTGCCACAGGCGCAAGAGTTGCTGAAGGCAAAATAATGGTTGCTGATACAAGAACAAGAATGATTGCAATTTACAATGCTGAAACAGGTGAGAAAACATCTGCAATTGAAAAATTACGTACCTGCTGCGGCATTCTGGACTTCAGCATCCGCAACAATGAAATTCTGGTGGCAAATCTAGGTGCTTTCAGAGTTAACGGATTTGATTATGCAGGTAAGCCAACAATCTCATTTGGTCAACGTGGCAACGGCATCAACGATTTCCACGGTTGCTGCAACCCTGTAAGTGTCGCTTTCCTTTCGAACGGTGGTATAGTTACAGTAGAAAAGGATCCTACACGTATAAAAGTATACAGCAAAGAGGGAGCAAAGAAGGTAGAGGGAATAGAGGAGCTGGTTAAAGGTTGTGCCTACATACCAATGGCTGTTGACACTAAAGACAATGTATACCTTGCATCAAAGACCGGAGGTCTTGTAAAATGCATACCAACCAAATAAGCTTTTGAATTTGAAAACATCGGCCCTTATTAAAGGAATACTAGCTATTGTTGCAGTCTGCGCTCTTTTTGCAGGCTGCAATAATAGTAATGTGGCAGCAGGTAAATTTGACGAAACTGCATTTGAACCTACTGAAGGAACCGTCGCCTCCGCGAGTGACTCAATGCTGACACTCCGTATAGCCGTCAGCGAGACATATTGTACAAAAACTGCTTGTTCGTGTATCGGAGATCTTGCAACCAGAGAGTATGAAGGTCTTAAGGACACACTTAAATCTAAATACAACATAGACCTGCAGATCAGCTATTTCATTGAGGAATATGAGTTGAATGACTCACTTGTCGCCCGTAAATTCGACGGAGTCATATGCAAACCATGGCTGGCACACATGATAACACCCGGTACAGATATAAAATTCAAACGTATTGCAGATTTGCTAGATCCTTCAGGCAATCAATGGCTCACCGGGATATTCATAGTCAAGAAGGAGTCAGAAGTGAAGACATTGAAGGAGATAGACGGAAAATCTCTTGCTGCAGGACAACAGGACTCATATGAGAAATACCACTCTCCTATGGCTATGCTTAAGAACGAGGGTATTGAACCTAATGAGATCACCAACAAGGCAAGTTGTACCGAGTGCATCAACATGCTTCTTGACAACAAGGCAGAGGTTGCAATTATTTCGAATTATGCTCTTACTGCAAGTTGTGCAGTAGATATTGTAAAGCCGGAGGATTTCAGAATTATAGGTCAGACAGAGGAGATTCCACTATGTTCAGTGATTCTGGATATGTCAAAGGTAAGTGAGGCAGATGCCCTTCGTCTGCAGAATGCACTAATGGAAATTTCAGGGGATAATGCTCCAAAGGGTTTGTTGAATAAAGGGTTTGTATTACCAGCAAAGTGGGCGCCCATCCCTTTTGTAAAGTAAATAGTAAAATAAAAAAATATGGACAGACGAAAGTTTCTGGTGAATTTCGGACGGGCAACATGCGCACTTGCATTAGGTGGTGTTGCCTACCGGATAGTGAGCAAGCAGTTTAACCCCGAAGAGGCTGGCCCGCTCACAAGGTATGTATGGGCAATTGACCCTGAGAAGTGTAACGGATGCGGGGTTTGTGAGACTGCATGTGTGCGCAACCCCTCGGCAGTTAAGGCAGTGAACGACCAGAAGAAGTGTTCTTACTGCGTTGTATGCTACGGGCACATAAGCAATAAGGAGATAACATCGGACAAGATAATGACCGAAGGGATAAGGGTCTGTAAGTACGATGCGGTAAAACGCCAAAACTACTCAGGAGGTCCAGACGGCTCTTTCATCTATACAATCGATGACAAGCTATGCACGGCATGTGGAAAGTGCGTCAAGAACTGCACGGAGAAGGGTACAAAATCTATGTTCCTGATAATCCGCCCCGACCTTTGCCTTGCATGCAACAGTTGCAACATTGCCGCTAAGTGCCCGCAGAAGGCTATCGACAGAGTATACATTGGTCCTGAAGATGACTTCAAGGGGGAATACAGCCTTGAAAATGGTGGAGAATACATTTAAACAAGACGAAAGGATGAAATCAACATTGAAGTTGTTTACAGTTGTTATAATAGCGATGCTATCGCTGAGCTCTCCGGCCGCCGCAGCCATTAACAGCGCACCGGCAGCACAGGAGGATCAGACTCAGCAGCAGGATCAGACACAGCAACAGGGCAACGACCCAAATTGTGTAAAGGAGATTGATCCGAACGGAAACGTGGCGGAGTTCCGTGAAAACTATGTGCCAAAACAGTACAACCCTACTCCTGAATACATGGTGTTCGTGGACATGGGTGTTCTCATAGTGATAATGCTTGTCGGAGTGTTCTTTGTAATGAAAAGAAAGGCCTCATGGAAGCTTAGCATGCTGGCGATAATTGCTCTGGCATATCTCGGTATAATCCGTGGAGGATGTATTTGTCCCGTCGGGGTGATCACCAACGTGACTATGGGTATGATCAACCCGAGGATGGTGGGTCTGGTCACGCTTGTAGTGTTCCTCTCGCCTCTCATTGTGGCGCTTATTGCAGGAAGAGTATTCTGTACCGCCGGTTGTCCGCTGGGAGCCATGCAACATCTTTTCAAGAAAAAGAAGAAGTTCTTAAGGATTCCTCAAAAACTGAACACTATAATAAAGGTTTTCCCAATTGCTCTGCTTATCGGGACCATATACTTCGCATTGAAATCAAGCTATTTCCTGGCATGTGAGCTGGAACCGTACAAGGCTGTGTTCTTCATAGGAAAAAGCTGGTTCGAGCAACTGGTGGCATTCATTGCAGGTCAGCCCATGGAGGCCAAGCTACTGTGGTCCTTCGGTATATTCGCATGGGGATACCTGCTTGTGATGATGGTAATCGGATACTGGTTCCCAAGACCGTTCTGCAGGTTCATGTGTCCTTACGGGGTGCTGTTGGGCGTGTTCTCGCTTTTCTCTGTAAAGCAGCGCCGTATTGACAATACAAGCTGTATTCACTGCGGTGCCTGCCAGAAGGCGTGTCCTACACAGGCCATTGTAATTGACAGGAAAAACAAGATATCTAAGCTGTCTAATTACGACTGTGTTCAGTGCAACAAGTGTAACGACAGCTGCAAGTCAAATGCTATAAAATAAAATGGCCTACGCCCAAAATCTTAAGAACCTGTCAGTCAAACCAGATGGTTATCATATACAGATCCGTCCGGAGATGATGAAATATATCCCTGATTCAGCCAAAAGAATATTAGACGTCGGTTGTGGTCAGGGATTATTCGGATATCAGCTTAAACAAAAGCTTAATGCAGAAATTTGGGGGATTGAAATTGATACTGAATCAAGTGAGGTTGCCCGGACAAAATTAGACAAGGTTCTTACCGGAGACCTTGTTAACATAATCGATTCTTTACCTGATAAATACTTCGACTGTATTGTCTTCAACGACGTACTTGAACATCTGGCTGACCCTTTCAATGCCTTGATTTTGATTATGGACAAAATTTGCGAAAATGGTGTTATTGTCAGTTCTATTCCTAATGTAAGGTACTTTTATAACCTCAGGGATTTGTTGCTGAAAAAGCAGTGGAAATATGAGGATGCAGGTATTCTGGATAAAACGCACCTGAGATTTTTTACACAGAGAAGCATTATTGAAATGTTTGGCACTTTGGGTTTTGAGATTATAACAATAGAAGGAATTAATCCTATAAGGTTATGGAAATTCAATCTGCTGAATTTTATGACTTTCGGATATCTTTCCGATACCCGATACGTTCAGTTCGCTTGCGTGGTTAAACCTAAATAATCACAACTCTCTCCACAGAATCATTTATTAGCATTTTTCATTCATTTTCTTTAAATTTGATTGAAATTGCTGGTAAATATATGAATGAGCTAACGGGTGAAATAAAATGGCAAAATCTGGTACAAACTCTGCCGGATTATATAGCTTTATATGACCGTGATGGGAAATATATTTATTTGAATCACTTTGCTATAGGTTTTTCAGCTAAAGATATAGAGGGAAAGACCTATACCGATTTTCTTTCTGATGATTCCAAACAGATTTATGACTGGGCGTACAACAAAGCAAAACAAACCCGGACTACTCAATATGTAGAACATACTGCATTTGGCGACAACAGAACATATCGCTATTATGAGAGCTATTTTGTGCCTATATTTGAAAATGATGTGTTTGTCAACATGATGATTATAGCCCGGGACATAACCAATCGTAAGGAGACAGAGAAACGTCTTAGAGAGAGTGAGGCAAATGCAAGGGCAATCATGGAATCTACAGATGACATATTTATACTGCTAGACAAAGAGGGAATTGTTGTCGATAGCAACGAAGCACATGCAAGAAGGCTAAATACCACTCGTACCGGATTGCTTGGAAAAAATGTATTTGATCTTTTACCAAAAGATGTTGCAGAGAGAAGGAAAAAACTTGTCGATCAAGTCATTTCTACCGGTAAAACTATAACCTCTGAAGATTTTCGGGCAGGATACTGGAATGAATCCACCTTTCACCCTGTCTTTATTGAAAATGAGATAACAGACAGGGTCGCCATTTTTTCAAGGAACATTACAGATCGTAAAAAAGCCGATGAAGAGCTGCAACAAACAAAAAGGGAGTTGGCTACATTAATGAATAATATGCCGGGAATGGTATATTCGTGTATGAATGAGCCCGAATGGACCATGAATTTTGTCAGTCAGGGGTCAGTTGGGCTGACAGGATATTCTCCTGAAGAACTAATAAAAAATAAAGTAATAACGTTTAATCAAATCATTCATCCGGAAGACCGGAAAGTGGTCTGGGAAACTATTCAGAACGCTCTTGACAAAAATGTTTCATATGAATTAGAGTATCGGATCATCACAAAATCCGGCATAATTAAATACGTATGGGAACGTGGACAAGGTTTTTATGATGAGAACGGCATTTTAGATCACATTGAAGGTTTTTTGACAGATATTTCAGATAAAAAACAATTTGAGCAGGAGTTAAAGGAAAGTGAGGAGTGCCTTAAGATTCTTAATGCCAGCAAGGATAAATTCTTTTCAATAATTGCACATGATTTACGTAGTCCTTTAAATAGTTTTCTGGGGCTGACACAAATTATGGCAGAAGAGTTGCCTGATCTTACAATGTCGCAGGTTCAGGAAATCGCCGTGCAGATGAGTAAATCGGCCAGAAACTTAAATCGTCTGATTGAAAATCTTTTGCAATGGTCGCAGATTCAGAATGGCGCAATATCTTTCTCTCCTGAAATTTCCAAATTAAAGCCACTTGTGGAAGAATGTATAGAGATGATGCAGGAATCGGCACAACTAAAGGAAATTGAAATATCTGTAAATATACCTGATAATTTGGAAGTATTTGTTGATACTAATATTCTTAAGACCATTATCAGAAATCTTGTTTCAAATGCCCTTAAATTCAGTAATGATGGAGGGAAAGTTATACTTTCCACAACTTCTGACAAAAACAATGATGTAACATTAACTGTTAAGGACCTGGGTATAGGAATGAACAAAGCAATTATTGACGGATTGTTTATGATTGACACACATAATAATCGTAAGGGTACTAAAGACGAACCCAGTACAGGTCTTGGTTTACTCCTTTGTAAAGAGTTTGTAGAGATGCATGGGGGTAAGATATGGGCAGAGAGTAAAGAGGGGGAAGGAAGTACGTTTAATTTTACTATACCAAATAAAAATTGAACAGATGGAGACAATGCTATTTCGTGAAAACGGGCAATATCCCGACAATCAGGCACTAAAAGAGTCGTTGAAAGAGATATATCCTGTGTACAATCATCTGATATCCGTTATATCAAATGAGCCCTATTCTCTTGAACACCAATGGAACTACTATAAAGATGGAAAATCCTGGCTCTGCAAGGTTACATACAGAAAAAAAACAATTTTCTGGCTATCGGTGTGGGACACCTGTTTTAAAATAAGCTTCTATTTTACAGAAAAAACCAAACCCGGGCTGCTGGATCTTAATATAGAAGATTCAATAAAGCAATCATTTGCCAACAGTAAGAACATTGGCAAATTGGTTCCTCTTGTAATTCCGGTTATTATTCTAAGCCAGTTGGAGGATGTATTAAAAATAATTGAATTTAAAAAAACTTGTAAATAGTATGAGGATTATATTTAAAAGAGGTTTTTACAAGAAATATCTTGATGATGTTAAAATTAATCAGAGCCAGGAAAATTATTTTAATGATGATATTTTAAGTGAAGCAGATATGCAACATTTACCCGAACCAGTAAAAAAATATCTTCGCTATACCGGTTCTGTCGGGAAACCCAAAGTAAACAAATTTAGAATCGAGTTTACCGGTGGGATTAGAAAAAACGAACAATCTGAGTGGATGAAGTTTGAGTCGGAACAATATAATTTCATGCAAATTCCCACTCGTCTTTTTTTTATGAAAGCCACAATGAAGCACCTGCCTGTAACTGGTTATCACTGCTTTAAAAACGGCAATGCATCAATGGACATAAGATTGTTCTCACTATTTAAAGTTCAATATCTAGATGGTGAAAAAATGAACATGGCAGAAACGGTTACTTTTTTCAACGATATGTGCTGCATGGCCCCTCCCACCCTCATAGACAAGCGGATAAACTGGCTGGAGGTTATCGGCAATATTGTAAAGGCATCTTTCACCAATAATAATATTACAATTTTTGCATGGCTCCATTTCAATGACAAAGGTGAACTTATTAATTTCATTTCATACGACAGATATGCGGCAGATGCAGGCAGGAAACTTCCATGGGCAACCCCTTTAAAAGATTACAGTGAGATAAACGGGTACAGACTTGCAGGTTACGCAGAAGCAATTTACACTTACCCCCAAGGGGACCTTTGCTACGGGACTTTCTCTCTAAGCAATATAGTGTATAACTGAACCCTTATCAGAGATCTGTCCGGTAAATTATCGTATATTTCAAATAAATGACAATATGAATAAAAGTCCATTAATTGTACTTATAATCATAATTTTATCGTTAATAAACACATCTGTTTTTTCTAATAATTACGAAAAAACCGATCGCATTGTCAAAAGTTATCCAAGTTATATATCAAATCCCGATCAGCTGGTGAAACTAATAAACAGAGATTTTCAACTGCCGGAAGATAAAGCAAGAGCAATCTATACATGGATAGCTACTAATATAGTTTATGACATAAAGGCACTTAAAACCGGTCCAAAAATCATTCATTATATGTACTTCTCGGATGCTGAAAAGGTGTACAGGGAACAAAAGATAATGGATGATCTGGTAATGCGGACTTTAGGTGCAGGAAAGGCTACATGTCAGGGATACTCTACATTGTTTAAACATTTGTGCAATCTGGTTGATTTGGAATGTATCGTTATTTCAGGTATTTCTAAAACCAGAAAGTCAGATATAGGCATTATTCCAGCTACAAATAACCATTCCTGGAACGCAGTTAAGATAGATGAAGAATGGAAACTAATAGATGTTACTTGGGGGGCAGGATATTTAAACGAAAATTCAGATAAATTCATTCCCGCTTTTAATGACAATTTCTTTTTTGCATCACCTGCCAGGTTTTATTTAAACCATTATCCAGATGATCAGTCCGGGTTAATAAGAACAATGTCAAGAGAGATTTTTGTAAATTTACCTCTTTATTATCCGGGTTTCAACAAATCATATATTGAGGTTGCTGAACCTGAAACCGGAATAATAAAAGTGTCAAAAAAAGGATATATAGATTTATCATTAAGAAACATAACTAATGAATCGGTTTCAATTAAATTTGATAATGAAAAAAACGGCATAATAGTTTATCCGGAAATTAAGGATCAATATCTTTACTATGAAATCTCATATAAGAAAAATGAAAATACTTATATGACCGTTTTTATAAATAACGCATTATTTGTTACATTTAAGATACAAAGGAGATAAAGGTTTATGAGTTACTATTATGAAAACATTAAATGATGATTAGATGCACCATAGCATTTGCTATCATCTCTCTCCTGTCTTGTCATGTATATGCTCAGGAAAAATTCACATTAAGCGGCAAAATTGCCGATTCCCTGACTGGGGAGGATCTTATTGGAGCAACTGTCTATAAAGAGGGAACAACCACAGGATCGTCATCTAACGCCTATGGATTTTACTCACTTACACTTCCCCGTGGCACCCACAGGATAAAGTTCAGTTATTTAGGTTACAAAACAATCTATAAAGATATTATACTGAACAGAAACATAATTCTGAATATTGATATTGAGCCTTCAAATACAAATCTGGGAGCAATCATTGTATCTCCTGAAAGACGGGATATTAATATAAAATCTGTAGAGATGGGGGTTGAACGGCTTAATATAAAGCAGTTAGAAACAATTCCGGTACTTTTTGGAGAAAAGGACATTCTTAAGACCATTCAGCTCTTACCGGGAATTAGTGCTGCTTCTGAGGGGAGCAGCGGATTTACTGTACGCGGAGGGACTATAGACCAGAACCTTATCCTTTTAGACGAAGCTCCTGTTTACAGTGCATCGCACCTTATGGGCTTCTTCTCCGTTTTTAATTCTGACGCCCTTAAAAACATTTCAATCTATAAAGGTGGCATCCCTTCTCAATATGGCGGCAGGGCCTCCTCTGTTCTTGACATTACCATGAAAGATGGTAACAACCAGAATTTCTCAGTTTCCGGCGGTCTGGGATTGATTTCATCAAGACTGACAATCGAGGGCCCAATAATCAAGGACAAGGTCTCTTTCATTATCTCCGGAAGAAGAAGCTATGCCGATCTGGTAGGTAAATTATCGGGGTTAGTGAAGGAGGAGATGACTCTTTATTTTTACGATCTTAACCTAAAACTAAATTACATAATAAACGATAATAACCGCCTCTACCTTTCCGGATATTTCGGAAAGGATGATTTCGGATTCGGAGAGATGGGTATGGGCTGGGGAAATTCCACAACTACTGTACGATGGAACCATCTTTTCAGCAAAAAACTTTTTTCCAACACTACATTTTTATACAGTAACTACAACTATGGATTCAATATCGGCAGTGATGCCAGAATGAGTTCCGGCATAGTTGATTACAGCATAAAGCAGGATTTTATCTGGTATAAGAATCCGGATAATACCTTACGTTTTGGACTATGCTCTACACACCACACTTTTAACCCCGGCAAACTGATAACAGGCAACAATATAAATTCCGAGATAATTCTGGATCAGAAACAAGGAGTCGAAAGTGCAGCGTATTTCTCCAATAATCAGAAAATAAGCGGGAATCTCTCTGTTGAGTATGGATTCAGGATATCTATGTTTAATCAGTTAGGTGCCGGCTGGAGCAATGTATATGATGACGATAACAACAAGGTAGATTCTACGTACTACAATCAGGGTGAGATTATGAAAACCTATACAGAACTGGAACCACGAATTTCTTTGAATTATAAAACAGGAACCAGCAGTTCTGTAAAAGGCTCGTACAACAGGATGGCGCAATATCTCCATTTGCTGTCCAACAGTACATCCGGGCAGCCTACCGATACATGGATACCAAGTTCTGCTAACATAAGACCAACTATTGCCTCACAATATTCTCTGGGATATTTCAGGAATTTTTATGACAATAAGTATGAACTATCCGTTGAGTGCTATTACAAGGATATAAGAAACGTGACAGATTATGAAGATGGAACAGATATAATGCTTAATGAGAATATTGAGGCGAACATACTTCATGGTAAAGGGAGAAGCTACGGGGCAGAGTTTTATATTAAAAAGAGGCATGGTCGCCTTAACGGATGGTTAAGCTATACTCTTGCACGTACAGAAAATAAAATTAACGGTATTAATGATTTTAATTGGTATCCCTCAAAAACAGACAAGACAAACAACTTTTCAATTGTTGCAAATTACCAGATAACCAAACGGTTGTCAATATCTTCCTCATGGGTTTACTATACCGGAAACGCAGTGACATTCCCAAGTGGAAAGTATGTATACGACAGTCAGGTGTGGGCCTATTACACAGAAAGAAACGGATCTCGTATGCCGTCTTCTGCTTGAAAAAAAATGAACTTTCACATTTCCGGAAAAGAGAAGAGCAGGTTTAAATCGAGCTGGGATTTTTCAATTTATAATCTGTATAACAGACATAATGCATATATAATCAACTTTCGCGAGAGCGAGACAAGACCCGGAACCACAGAGGCGGTAAGGTTAAGTCTTTTCGGAATAGTTCCTTCAGTAACCTGGAATTTTACATTTTAAAATTAATATCATGCGCTTTCTTTCAATATTAGTTATTGCTATTTTGCTAACCTCCTGCGAAGAGGTTATTAATATAGATCTCAGAAGAGCAGATAAGGTAATAGTGGCAGAAGGATTAATTGAGTTTGGATCAAACGGCTGGATAAGGCTAAGTTATTCATCGGAGTACTTTGATGAAAATAAGATTAGTTATATCGACAATGCAACTGTAACTTTATCTGACAATAACGGTAACTCGGAGATGTTTCAATATAAAGGCAACGGGCTGTACATGGGAAATTTGCTCAAGGGCAGACCAGACAGGAATTACAGTCTCAAGATAAATATTGGTAACAGGTCATATACTGCAGAATCTACACTGTACCCGCCAGCACCTATAATTTCGGTAAATTTTGAAGAGCAGCTTTTTCAGCGTCCGGGCGATCTGAACAAATCATACTCTGTTGTTCTGAAATTTATGGATAATCCTTTTGTCGAGAACCATTATATGATTCAGATACAGCTGAATGACACCCTCGAAAACAACAGCTACATACTTCTTAAAGACAGCTATTATGCCGTGAACGGTACCATAGAATATAAACCATTAAGACACAGATTTGTACAGGGTGACTCATTAATAATTGGATTATATTCAATAGATAAAGAGACCTACAAATATTACAATCAGCTTAATGATTTAAAAGAGGCCGGACTTGGAGCATCCTCTACTCCGTATAATCCAATGTCAAATTTCGGACCTGATGTAATGGGTTATTTTGCGGCATATTCCAGTTCTTTTCAGTCTGCCGTAGTCAAATAAATTTAAATTATAATATCTTTAAAATATGAATAGAATAGTTTTAACAATATTACTTTTTGCACAACTTTCACTCTATGGGCAGGAGACAAAAATGAAAACCGATTGGGCCAACTTTAAAAAATATGCAGCAGATAATGAGCGTCTTAAATGCTGTACAACAGAAGAAAAACGTGTTGTTTTCATGGGTAATTCAATTACTGAGTTCTGGAAAGTGACAGACAGCAGCTTTTTTGCAGGCAAGCCCTATATAGACAGAGGTATTAGCGGACAGACTACCCCGCAGATGCTGCTCAGGTTCAGAAAAGATGTGATTGAGTTAAAGCCAGCAGTAGTCGTTATTCTTGCCGGTATAAATAATATTGCAGAAAATACCGGACCAATATCTCTTGAAGATATC
>CAZREC010000020.1:17717-23591 GCA_964599025.1 uncultured Muribaculaceae bacterium
TAGTGTGGCCGGCTTAAATGATATGGCGGCAAGTACCGGGACAATTCCTCACGAGAATGCTTTATGGAACATTGCCTGGGTGGTTAAACTCGCTGTTGCCAACAGGATAAATGTGGTCCTTTGCTCTGTTCTGCCTGCATATGATTTCTCATGGCGCCCGGGTCTTGAGCCCGCAGAGAAGGTTGCAAAGCTAAACAGAATGTTAGAATCCTATGCAATTAAAAATAAGATTGTATATGTTGATTACTATTCTGTTATGGTTGACGACAGAAAAGGTTTAGACAAAAAGTACACTAACGACGGGGTTCACCCGACATTAGCCGGCTACAAAGTAATGGAGCCTTTAGCAGAGAAAGCAATTCAAACTGCGCTAAAAAGGAGTAAATAAAATGAAGGTTAACACAAATACCTGGAATAAAATAAGATACACTCTTTATACTCCAGGATATGACATGATAGCCGGGTATTTCAGGAATACCCGGAAAAAATCCATTGAATCTCTCGGGATAAAAAAAGGAGACAGAATTCTTATAATTGGAGCTGGTACTGGTCTTGACCTTGAGTTTCTGCCCAAAGAGTGCGAAATTATTGCAACAGATATTACGCCTTCGATGGTACAAAAAATAAGAAGACGAAACAGCGTACTAAACCTGAATGTCAAGGCATTGGTTATGGATGGACAACACCTTGATTTTAAGAATGATTCTTTTGATAAGATAATCTTACATCTCATTCTTGCTGTTATGCCAGATCCTGTCAGTTGCATCAGGGAATCGGAAAGAGTTCTGAAACCGGGTGGTCAGGTTACAGTTTTTGACAAATTTCTCCCAAAAAACAGAACAATCTCTGTACGGCGCAAATTGGCAAACGTTTTTTCTAATTTCTTCTTTTCAAATATAACCTGCGATTTTGAATCAATTGCAGGTAATACACATTTATCCGTAATCTCTGATGAAGGTGCAGGTTTTGGAGGCAATATGCGACTAATTAAATTGATTAAGTAATGAATCTACCAGATGAGGATAAGTATGACCGCCCACAACCTGTCAGTACCAATATCGATGTTTTCCCGTATGAACAAAGTATTGATCCGACAATTGCCGTAAAAGCACTTCTTGATGGAAACTTTGTATTAATAGACGATTTATACAGCAGCGGCCTTACTGTACTGAGCTGTCTTAAAAATCATTTAAAACAGACACTTCCTGATCAGTCATTTAAGGGACAGCGCGATTCCAGAACGACATTCCATGATCTGTCAAACAAACTACTGCTTTTGATCAGAAACAACAAACTGACAGTGAGAAAAGCTCCGGAAATAGGCTGGTTTAAAATCCTCTATCCCGGCATGGAAGAGTTCCTACTGCCATTTCCTCAAGTACAGGGATTAAACAGTTCATGGCAATGGTACCAAAATGGAATCACAATACCAGGGCTTGGAAAAAAAATACATCCTTTCTATGGGACTTATTTCCCTACACGCTTTGAACACCTTAAGCTATTCGAAGATTGGCTGAAACAATACAGGGGAGAGAAAAAAACGGCAATCGACATAGGAATTGGTTCCGGGGTACTTTCTTTTATGATGTTGAAGAGTGGATTTAAAAAGATATATGGCACAGACTCAAACAGGAACGCGATTGCCGGTATTAAAGAAAGAGTAGAGAAAGATGCTCTTCAATCAAAAATAGAACCTGTTCATGGCGATCTGTTTGCCGGGTTAGAGATCAAAACCGAACTGATTGTCTTTAATCCACCATGGCTGAATGCAAGTCATAATTACGAAGGTCTCGACAATGCAATTTACTACGATAATGATCTTTTCCCGCGCTTTTTTTCAGAAGCACAAAATTATCTTCTGCCCGACGGAAGAGTGATTCTGCTCTTTTCAAACCTTGATAAGATAACCACTATCGGCAGTACAAATCCCATCGAGACAGAGTTGTCACTGAACAGGCGATACACAAAGGAGCTCTATCTGCAAAAAAATGTTGGTCCTGCATCTGAAAGTACAAGAAGGAACCAGTCATGGCGCAATACCGAAATAGTTGAGCTCTGGGTGTTGCGACTAAACAAATAGGGGCACGTATTTTGTTTGCATTTCACGTGTATTTGCTATGTTACAGCATTTTTTTTAAATTTGTGACATTAATATTATGAAATAATTTTACAATAATTATGATTTTCCAAATTCTAACAGCTATTAGCCAGGGTTCTGTAGAGGCTGCTGCACAGGTAGGTGCTCCCGTAAAGTCGGAGCTCTCTTTTTCATTAATCGATATGGCATTTAAAGGCGGATGGCTTATGATTCCTCTTTTCTTACTGTCAATTTTAACTGTTTATCTCTTTGGGGAGCGATGGTGGGCAATAAGGAAAGCATCTCAGATTGACGAGAACTTTATGCGAAATATCCATGATTATGTGCATGAAGGAAAGATAAAGGCTGCAGTGAACCTTTGTCAGTCGCAGGACACTCCTATTGCCAGACTTATAGAAAAAGGGATCGAGAGAATAGGCAGACCTTTGACAGATATACAAACGGCTGTGGAAAATACGGGAAACGTAGAAGTTGCAAGGTTGGAAAAGGGTCTCCCTTTTCTTGCCACAATAGCCGGAGGGGCTCCTATGATAGGTTTTCTGGGTACCGTTATTGGTATGATACAGGCTTTTTATAACATGTCCCAGGCTGGAAATAATCTTGACATAACACTCCTTTCCGGAGGTATATATACGGCAATGGTAACAACTGTGGCCGGTCTTGTTGTCGGTATTGCAGCCTACTTCGGCTATAACTATCTGGTGGCAAGGATCGACAATATTGTATATAAAATGGAGAGTTACACAATTGAGTTTATGGACCTTCTCCACGAACCCGCAAATAAATAAAAACTATGGCTTTAAGACGTCGGGCAAAAGTGGAACCATCATTCAGCATGTCGTCTATGACAGACATAGTGTTTCTTTTGCTTATTTTCTTTCTTGTAACCTCAACTCTGGTCAATCCCAATGCTCTCAAGCTACTGTTGCCAAAGAGCAGTAATCAGGTCTCTGCAAAAGCGGCTGTTAGTATCTCTATCAAACACTATCTGCCATCAAACACATTCTCGTATCACATCAACGGCATAAACGTACCGGTACCTTTTGGTGAGATTGAAGGACTAGTTCAGCAGCAATTGAAAAGTGTTGAAGATCCTACAATTTCTCTGAATGTAGACAAAACGGTTCCTATGGAACAGGTTGTTAATGTAATGAACATTGCCAAGAGAAATCAATACAGAATAATACTGGCTACGGCCCCGGAATAATATGTACAAGGCACCAAAGAAAACTGGAAAGGAAGAACAGAGAGCCAAGGTTATTGGTGCTGGTCTCACTGTGGCAATTCATCTTCTTGCTCTGGTGCTCTTTTTTTCCACAGGGTTTAATGTTATCTACCCCCCTCCTGCCGAACTTGGAATCGAGGTTAATTTTGAAATAGAACAGCCCAAACCCATTGAAGTAAAATCAGGCAATGAGCCTCGTGTGGAAAAGCCAAATCCCGAAAAGGAGATAAGGCTGGTCCAACGTTCAGAGTCTGCTATCAAAGGAAAGCTTGCTAATAAAGGTGCGGAAAGCACTATGGGTGACAAAGGGGATGTTGAACAATATGAGGCTCCACGTCCAAAACCAATAAACAAGCGTGCGCTTTTCCCAAGTGCTGCCAATGCCGATTCTCTTTCACCTCAGGTGGCAAAAGAGATTAGTGACCGTCTCTCTGCGGGACATCCGGAAGGGAACACAAGAGTCGGCAGTCTTGAAGGTGAACCTTCTGCAAGACTTGCAGGCAGGAGCCTTATGGGGAATCTTCCCGAGCCGGAATATGCAGTAAATAAATCGGGAAAAGTAATTGTCAGGATATCTGTAGACCAGTATGGGACGGTTATAAGTGCAACCCCGGGAATTAGCGGAACCACTGTTCAGGACAAGACACTCTGGGAAGCAGCAAAAAAAGCTGCGCTAAAAGCAAAATTCAACATCAGTTCAGCCTCTCCTGTGGTTCAGGAGGGTACAATTACTTATATTTTCAAGCTTAAATAATTTAGCAGAATCTGCCTTAAGGATCTATTCGTATCTGAGGGCCTCAATAGGGTCAAGCTTGGATGCTCTTACAGCAGGTATATATCCTGATGCGATGCTCACTATCAGGCATACCAGTACTCCGAAAAACATCCATAACCAAGGAATCACAAATGGACTTTTCATTATGGCTCCAGTAATGTTTCCAACAATAATACCGAGTATTATTCCAAACAGGCCTCCCAGCTGACCAATAACAATAGATTCAAAAAGGAACTGTTGTTTAATGGTTTTTGAGTTAGCTCCCAAAGCCTTGCGGGTTCCTATTTCTCTTGTTCTCTCCTTTACTGAAACCAGCATTATGTTCATAAGACCCACTGCTGCTCCAAGGAGTGTAATGATTCCAATGATAAAAGCAGCTATGGTAACATAAGACATTATTTTCATTACATCTTCCATAGTTGCATCAGATTTTGCTATTCTGAAATCAGATTTGTCCATTGGGCTCAACCTTCTTACAGATCTGAACAACTGTTCGGCTTCATCAATTGCCTTTACCTGATTGACACCTTCGTTTGGAATTATTCCTATGATATAAAAGGAGTTGTCATTCAGAAATGTTGTTCTTGCATTCGAAATCGGGATCCATACCTGATTATCTATACCACCTCCAAATGTGCTCCCTTGTGATTCAAGTGTGCCAATAACCTCATACCTTACTGCTCCGACAGATATAATTTTTCCGATAGGATTAACACCCTTGAATATTGACGTAACAACACCGGAACCAATAACCGCATTAAATGAAGCTGCCTCTATATCTCTGACGTTCATGTTCCTTCCGCTTTTGATCTTTGCTCCTACATAACCTATGTATCCGTTATCCACAGCACTTACCCTGAAGGTCGGATTGGTCTTGTTTGACCCGTACTTAATAGTTGCATTATTTACCGCTGTGGCATAAATTGTTGTTATAGCAGGTATTGTGTAATTAGAAACAAAGTCTGTTGCCTGTGTATATGTGATATTCCTTCTGTTAATTATCCTTGTTCTTCTGTCACCCGACTGGTCATCAGAAAATTGCGACCTTATTGAAAACGAGTTTGCCCCCATCTTGCCAAAATTTTCCTTCATCAGAGCTTTTAGTGAGTCTGTTGCAGTAAGAATACCTATAAGAGAGGTTATTCCAATTGCAATTATCATGATTGTGAGTATTGACCTGAGACGGCTGCTCAATATCGACTTTATAGAAACGTTAAAATTCTCTTTTAAAAGAGGTGTTAAGCCCAGTTTATGAACAATTATTGATCTGATTGATTTCATTAAAACGTAATTACGCTAAATAAGTATGTAAAAGTAGGAAAATATATCTTATTGACCTAACTTTGCCACCGAATTGTATTTAAATGAGAAATAATCCAAAACCAAGTCGTGCCGGAGCTAAGCCTTCAGGCAGACCAAAAAGAGCATATGGCAGCCGTGATGGTAAGCCATTTGACAGTGAAAGACCAAAAAGGTCATCTGATTCAGAGAGACCAAAGAGAAGTTATGGCAGCCGTGATGGTAAGCCTTTCGACAGAGAACGTAAACCATTTGATGGTGACAGGCCTAAAAGAGCTTTTGACTCTGACAGACCTAAAAGGACATACGGGAGCCGCGACGACAAACCGTTTGACAGGGAGCGTAAGCCATTTGACAGAGATCGCAAACCATTCGACAGTGACAGGCCTAAAAGAGCTTTTGACTCTGACAGACCTAAAAGAACATACGGGAGCCGCGACGACAAACCGTTTGACAGGGAGCGTAAGCCATTTGACA
>CAZREC010000020.1:23691-32144 GCA_964599025.1 uncultured Muribaculaceae bacterium
GAGATCGCAAACCTTATGACAGTGACAGACCTAAAAGAGCTTTTGACTCTGACAGACCTAAGAGAGTTTACACTCCAAGAGAAGACAAACCGTTTGATGCAGAAGAGACAACTTTTGATTCTGAAAACACTCCGGTTGAGGTTGAAAGGACTAAAAGAAAATATACCCGTCGTGAAGACAAACCTCTTGATGCAGAAAACCAATCACCGGATCGTGAAAGCAAACCATACGAAGGTGAAAAACGCAGGAAACTATTTGGAGAGGACCATGCAGAGAGACCCCAAAGAGACTACAGGCCTAAAGCAGAAGAGTATATACCAAAACCAAGAAGACGCAAGGCAGTTGACGAAGTTGGGATCCGTCTGAATAAGTTTATTTCAAACTCCGGTGTCTGCTCACGAAGAGAGGCAGATGACTATATAACAGCAGGTCTTGTAAGCGTTAATGGACAAATAATTACCGAATTAGGAACAAAGATACAGGCTTCGGATGATGTACGCTTTAATGGTGAAAGATTAAAAGGTGAAGAAAAGGTATATATTCTGATGAATAAACCGAAAGACTTCGTTACTACTCTTTCTGATCCAAATGCAGAGAAAACTGTAATGGACCTTATAGCCGGCAATTGCCCTCAGCGTGTCTATCCTGTAGGCAGACTTGACAAATCAACAACAGGTGTACTTCTTCTGACAAATGATGGTGAGATGACTGAGAAACTTTCTCATCCATCAAACATGAGCAAGAAAATATACCATGTCTTCCTGGACAAGAACCTTAGTGGCAGTGATTTCAAAGCATTGCTCGACGGTGTTGAGCTGGAAGACGGGCTGATTAATGCCGACTCACTCTCCTATATAGATGAAGACAAAACCCAGGTAGGTCTTGAACTTCACTCAGGAAGAAACAGGGTTGTAAGAAGAATGTTCGAACACCTTGGCTACAGAGTCAAGAAACTAGACAGAGTCTTTTTTGCGGGCCTTACAAAGAAAAACCTGCGCAGGGGACAGTGGCGTTTCCTTACAGATCAGGAAGTTGCCATGCTACGAATGGGTGCATTCGAATAGTATGGAAAACAATAAGATACACAAAGCAGGGTTTGTCAACATTATAGGGAATCCAAATGTTGGCAAATCTACGCTTATGAACGCTCTTGTGGGCGAGAGAATATCCATTGTAACATCTAAGGCACAAACCACGCGTCACAGGATTATGGGAATTGTAAACGGAGAAGACTATCAGATAGTCTACTCCGATACTCCTGGAATTCTGGTACCTAATTACAGACTTCAGGAGAGTATGATGCAGTTTGTAGACACTGCAATAGGTGACGCCGACATTATACTTTATGTGACAGATGTAGTAGAGAAGAGTATGAAGAATTCGGATTACATTGAAAAACTGCGTAATGTGGAATCTCCTGTTTTATTGGTTATAAACAAGATTGACCTTACCAATCAGGATGCACTGGAGGAGATTTATAAAAAGTGGCAGACACTTGTTCCAAGGGCAGAGATCTTTCCTGTATCTGCAACTGAAAAATTCAATCTGGACTCTCTTTTCAACAGAATACTTGAATTAATTCCTGAAAATCCTGCATGGTACGATAAAGACGTACTTACAGACAGAAACTTAAGATTTTTTGCATCAGAGATAATCAGGGAGAAGATACTTCTCAACTACAATAAGGAGATACCATATTGCACAGAAGTGGTAATAGAGAGTTTTAAGGAAAAAGATGATATTATACATATTGAGGCCCTGATAAATGTTTTGCGAGATTCTCAAAAAGGCATAATTATCGGAAACAAAGGCTCTTCCCTCAAAAAAGTAGGTACTCAGGCAAGAATTGATATGGAATCTTTCTTTGAAAAAAAGGTATTTTTGCAGATATTTGTAAAAGTAAGTCAAGACTGGAGAGAGGACAAAAGAAAGCTCAGACAGTTTGGCTATATCTTAGATTAGAATAGAAAACCAGTAAGAGAATGAGTATCCCGGACCTTGATTTCGAAATGGAAGCCGTTGACCCTGTCGACAGTTCCGATTCAGCAGAGAGCAGTAAATACGACAAACTGATTAACGAAGGAGACAAAAAGTACAAACTTACGGGAATGTACAAAGAGTGGTTCCTCGATTATGCCTCTTATGTCATTCTGGAGAGGGCAGTTCCTCACATTAATGACGGTCTGAAGCCTGTACAGCGAAGGATACTACACTCTATGAAAAGGATGGATGACGGCAGATACAATAAGGTTGCCAACATCATCGGTTCAACAATGCAGTTTCACCCTCACGGCGATGCTTCTATAGGTGATGCTCTGGTACAACTTGGACAAAAGGACCTTCTGATTGACTGTCAGGGTAACTGGGGAAACATACTTACAGGTGACAGCGCGGCGGCACCAAGATATATTGAGGCAAGGCTAAGCAAATTTGCCAATGAGGTACTTTTCAATCCAAAGACAACAGTCTGGATGAACTCCTATGACGGAAGAAATCAAGAACCAGTAAACCTGCCTTCCAAGTTTCCACTTTTACTTGCCCAGGGAGTTGAAGGAATTGCAGTGGGGCTTGCTTCAAAGATACTTCCTCACAACTTTAATGAACTTATAGATGCCGCGGTAGCTTACTTAAGCGGTAAAGAGTTCATGCTTTATCCCGATTTCCCTACAGGGGGACTTGTAGATTGTACAAAATACAATCAAGGTTTGAGAGGCTCAGTGATAAAAGTAAGGGCAAAAATAACAAAACTGGATAAGAAGACACTCGTTATAACAGAGGTTCCATTTGGTCAGACAACATCTAAGCTAATTGAATCCATAATCAAGGCAAACGACAAAGGGAAGATAAAAATCCGCAAGGTAGACGATAACACTTCCGATGGGGCAGAAATTGTGGTACACCTGCACAACGACATCTCTCCTGACAAGACAATTGATGCTCTCTATGCATTTACAGACTGCGAGATTTCCCTCTCTCCCAACTCATGTGTAATAAAGGATAACCATCCTCAGTTTCTTGGAGTGGACGAGATACTCAGACATAATACAGACTATTCCAAATCTCTATTACAACAGGAACTGGAGATACGACTTGCAGAACTTGAAGAGTCATGGCACTATACATCGCTTGAGAAGATATTCTTCGAACAGAGAATATACCGGGTGCTCGAACAAGATTCAAAAGATTGGGCCACTCAGCTTAAATCTGTTGAGGAAGAACTTATGAAATACCAGTCACAGCTCAGAAAAGAGATTGTGCCGGAGGATATTCTGAGATTGGTTGAGAAGCCTGTCAGGAAGATCTCAGTTTTTGACGTAAAGCAGCTTGACGAAAGTTTAATCAAAATTGAAGCCGAGATGGAGGAGGTTAAGAATAACCTTGAACATCTTGTGCAATACGCAATCCGTTACTTCACCCAACTAAAGAAGAAGTACGGTGCAAAATTCCCGAGAAAAACAGAACTAAGTAACTTTGAAACCATTCAGGCATCAAAGGTGGTAGTTGCAAACTCAAAACTTTATGTAAATAAGGCAGAGGGGTTTGTCGGGATGGATCTAAAACGTGATGAAAATGCCGAGTTCGTTTGTGAATGTTCCGACATAGACGATATAATCATCTTC
This sequence comes from uncultured Muribaculaceae bacterium, assembly GCA_964599025.1. Lineage (GTDB taxonomy): Bacteria > Bacteroidota > Bacteroidia > Bacteroidales > UBA932 > Bact-08. Next base: position 27,312 of record CAZREC010000020.1, read on the forward strand.
CTGAAAAGCGGTAAGTACTTTGTAACAAAAATCAGTGAAAAAGCCTTTATCGGCAGAGACATTATTCACATTGGCGTTTTCAGCAAGAATGACGAAAGATGTATCTACAACGCCGTATATAAGGATGGCAAAGGGGGAGACATATATGTTAAAAGGTTTGCCGTCACCGGTGTGACTAGAGATAAAGGATACGATCTTTCGCAAGGCAAGGAGGGTTCACAGGTTCTCTGGTTTACAGCAAATCCAAATGGCGAGGCTGAGGTTCTTAAAATATTCCTTAAACCAAGACCAAAACTGAAAAAACTGATAATTGAATTTGATTTCTCGAACCTTGCCATTAAAGGAAGGTCATCTATGGGAAATATCCTGAGCAGAAATCCGATTCATAAAATTCAGCTGAAATCTGTAGGTATTTCACAATTCGGGGGACAATCAATATGGTTCGACCAGGATATCAACAGACTCAATACAGATTCAAGAGGGATGTTCCTTGGTGAGTTCCTTAACCATGATCACATTCTTGTTGTATGCAGGAATGGCGAGTACTATACGACAAACTTCGACCTAAGCAACAGGTACCAGGGAGATATTCAGATCATTGAAAAGCTTAACCCCCACAAAATATATACAGCAATATACTTTGACGGTGAGTTAAGTTGTTTCTATATAAAGAGATTCTCATTTGAACCAAATGACAACATAGTTACATCGTTCATAAGTGATTCTCCAGGATCGTATCTTCACAGCATTTCAACAGATAAATACCCTCAGGTCGAAATACATTTTGCAGGGAAACATTCAAAGCGTACTTCAGAAAGAATTGATGTGGAAGAGTTTATTGCGAGTAAAAGCTTCCGTGCCAAGGGCAAGAGAGTGACAACATTCGAAATTGGAGAAATATGCTTTATTGAGCCCCTGATAAAGGAGGAGTTAAACGCTGAAATTCTGGACACTAACGGTGACGAACCTGAAGTTTCTTCAGAAACACCTGAAACGCCGGAAATATCCCCAACACTTTTCTAAAATGATAATTTCCCTTACAGGTTTTATGGGAGTCGGAAAGAGTACTGTTTCTGCAAGGCTCGCAAAACATCTGTATTGCAAATGTATAGATCTTGACAAATATATCGAGGCAAAGGAAGAGCTGTCAATCGAAGAAATTTTTCGTCTGAAAGGAGAAACCTATTTCCGCGATAGAGAAGAATTCTTTCTAAAAGAACTATTGAGAGAAAACAGTGAGAAGGTGCTGGTACTCTCACTCGGAGGAGGCACTCTTATGTCAGCGGCAAATCAAAAGCTTATAAAGGAAAAAACACTGTGCATATACCTGAAGTCCACGCCGGAAACAATGGCAAAGAGGTTGTCTGTAAGCAGGAAAACAAGACCGGGAATAGAAAAGCTGACTTCTGAAAATTATGCAAAGGGAGTAGAAGATCTTTATGAAAAAAGAAGGGATGGTTACGAACGATGTGGCTCTCTGGTAATTGATGTAGATAACTATACGGTTAAAGAGATTCTTTCTTTGATAATAGGCTCTATATAGTATCCTCAATCAGTTTTATATCTCTTACCCTTAACTGAAGGTTTGCTATGCCTCTGTAATAATTCTCAGCAATTGAATAGCATATATCTACAGGATTTCCAGATTTAAGATGCTCAAAATGTTCCGATCTGTTAAATGCTATTGCCGAGATATGTCGGTGAAAATCGTCTTCCTGAATAAGCTCAAGCTTTAGATGACCAGATTCAGAACCCACCTTTCTTCCATTTCCATTATCATAAACCCTTTCCGAAATAAATACAGGTGACAGGTTTCCGGGGCCAAAAGGTTGGAACTGTTTGAGAACATTAAAAAAACGCGGTGTAATCTGTTTGAAATCCAGAAATGAATCTATGTTTATTACGGGTGTCAGAATTTCATTTGTGATTTTATTTGCAACAAAAGCCTCGAATTTTTCACAGAATTTTTCAAAGTTTTCCTCTTTGAGAGTCAGTCCTGCAGCATACATGTGCCCACCAAAATTTTCCAGCAGGTCTGAGCTGTGTTCAATGGCCTCATAAAGGTCAAATCCGGGAATACTTCTTGCAGAACCGGTTATAAGACCATTTGAACGGCATAAAACTATTGTCGGCTTATAGAATGTCTCTACCAGCCTTGACGCCACAATGCCAAGCACCCCCTTGTGCCAGTCGGGATTATATACAACTGTCGATCTTTTTTCAGAAAAATTGCTTACCAGTGCAGCCATTTCACTTGCCTCAATGGTTATCTTTCTGTCTTCGTTCTTTCTGTCGTTATTGTGGGTATTGATTGTATCACCTATTGTTTTTGCATCGACATCACTTCTTGAGGTAAGAAGATCCACTGCAGTCTTTCCGGATTCCATCCTGCCGGCCGCATTTATTCTGGGTCCTATCTTGAATACAATATCATCAACAGTAATCATGTGTTTTTCAAGACCTGCCAGCTTTATTATTGACAGAAGTCCCTTTCTTGGTGAGAGATTCAGCTGTTTCAGACCAAAATATGCCAGAACCCTGTTTTCTCCTGTTATAGAAACCAGATCAGATGCAATGCTTACCGCGAGAAGGTCGAGCAGCGGCTGAATCTCCTCAAAAGGAATTCCTTTTGTTGTTGAAAATGCCTGCATGAATTTAAAACCAACTCCACATCCCGAAAGGTCATCGAAAGGATAGTTGCAGTCATTTCTCTTCGGATCAAGAACTGCAATTGCTTCAGGCAGGTGTTCGTCAGGTAGATGGTGGTCGCAGATTATGAAATCGATACCCCTTTCCTTTGCATATTTTACCTTTTCAACAGCCTTTATACCGCAATCAAGTGCAATTATCAGCGAAAATCCATTTTCATGGGCCCAGTCTATACCCTTGTATGAAACACCATAACCCTCTGTATATCTGTTAGGTATATAATAATCCAGATTATCTTCGCTATATCTTCTCAAAAAAGTATAAACCAGTGTTACAGCAGTGGTTCCATCCACGTCGTAATCACCGTAAATAAGTATTTTTTCGTTTTTATTGAGTGCCCATGTAAGTCTCTCAACTGCCTTATCCATATCCTTCATAAGGAATGGATCGTGTAGCTGGTCAAGCTGGGGTCTTAGAAATGACCTTGCCTCTGACTGTGTTTTAATGTTTCTCTGGACTAAAAGGTTTGCCAACGTCTGGTCAATCCCCAATTCAGAAGACAACTGACGTACTAATGCCGGGTTGCCCGGTTCTCTTACTATCCACTTTTTATCTAAGGCCATATCCTCGCAAATGTACTTAATATTTTCAGAAGTTGATAAAAAAAGTTATTTTTGCGACTCATTAAAAAGATTGATTTCATGGAGCATTCAGAACTAAACGAGCAAGAACAGAACCGACGGGATTCACGCAAGGCAATGCAGGAGTTGGGTATCGATCCTTATCCGGCAGAGGCTTTCGAAGTAAATATAACCAGCCAGCAGATAAAAGATCAGTATGACCCGGAGAAAAAGAATCTTCAGGATATAAAAATTGCCGGCAGGATCATGACTCGCAGAATAATGGGTGCCGCTGCATTTATTGAACTTAAGGATGAAAAAGGAAGAATACAGATTTATATAAAGAGAGATGAAATATGTCAGGGAGAGGATAAGACGCTGTACAACACAGTCTTTAAAAAGCTTCTTGATATTGGAGACATCATTGGCATTAAGGGTTTTACATTTATCACCCAGACCGGAGAGTTGAGTATTCATGCTAAAGAGATGAAGGTTCTTAGCAAGTCGCTAAGGGTGTTGCCGATTGTCAAGGAGAAGGAAGACCAGGTTTATGATGCCTTTGCAGATCCTGAACTCAGATACCGGATGCGCTATGTAGATCTTATTGTCAATCCGGCAGTAAGAGATACATTTGTTAAGAGAGGCAAGATTATCAACACCATGCGCAACTTCTTTAATGAGCATGAATACCTGGAAGTCGAAACTCCTATACTTCAGCCAATTCCTGGTGGTGCAAATGCAAGGCCATTTATTACACACCACAACGCTCTTGATATTCCTTTATACCTTCGCATCGCAAACGAACTCTATCTTAAGAGATTAATAGTTGGCGGGTTTACAGGGGTATATGAATTTGCAAAAGACTTCAGGAATGAGGGAATGGACAGGACACATAATCCTGAATTCACAGTTCTGGAAATTTATGTTGCATATAAGGATTACTTCTGGATGATGGAATTTGTAGAGAAGATGATAGAGAAAGTAGCTGTGGCTCTTCACAACAAAACCCTGCTCACTTTAGGCGACAAGGAAATTGAGTTCAAGGCCCCTTACAGAAGGTTGCCTATGCTTGATGCAATAAAAGAGTATGCCAAGGTAGATGTGGCAGGTATGAGTGAGGATGAGCTGAGATCTGTCTGCGAGAAAATAAATGTTCCGGTAACAAAAAGCATGGGCTATGGTAAGATGATTGATGCAATTTTCGGAGAGTATTGCGAGCATCACCTTATTCAACCTACATTCATAACTGACTATCCGGTTGAAACTTCTCCACTAACAAAACGGCACAGGTCCAATCCTTCACTTACTGAGCGATTCGAACTTTTTGTAAATGGGAAGGAGTTGGCCAATGCCTATAGCGAGCTGAATGATCCAATAGATCAACTGGAAAGGTTCCAGGATCAGATAAGACTTAAGGACAAGGGTGACGATGAGGCCATGTTCATCGATATGGATTTTGTAAGGGCCCTTGAATACGGAATGCCGCCTACATCGGGTATGGGTATTGGTATAGACAGACTGACAATGTTTATGACCAACTCCCCTTCTATCCAGGTTGTGCTTT
>CAZREC010000021.1:0-31989 GCA_964599025.1 uncultured Muribaculaceae bacterium
GTAATTTGTATTATCCATCTGAACCAGAAGTTGTCCCTTTCTAACCCTGCTGCCTACTTCAACATAAATCTTCTCAACCCTTTGAGCGGCTGCACTCGAAATATTGTTTTTTATGAACGGTTCTATGTTGCCTGAAAATTCTGTCTCCTGAGGAACCATCTGTTTACCTACCTCTTCGACCTTAACTAACACATCGGCGTTTGCCACCGTCTCTTTTTGTTTGCCGGAAGAACATGCTCCTAAAAGCAATACGCCTATGGCGAATAGAATTGTAATTTTTTTCATATAATTGGCTTATTATTGTTTACTAATATTTTCTGTTCCCAAGACTCTCTCAAACTCATTCTTGGCCTTGAGAAAATCATAAAGGGTCTGATTTAAATTTAATTGTGATCTTGTAAGGGCTACTTCGGTATCGTTTAGCTCTAATACTGTTCCCACTCCCGTAGAATACCTTACCTTAGCAATCTCATAACCTTTTTTAGCCTGCCTTGCAGCCTCTTTGTCGGACTCCAGCTGAATTTTTGCCCTTGTCATTTCATTTATGGAGTTCTGCGCAGAAAGTGAGAGGTTCTCTCTCAGAAGATCTCTCTGATACTCCATTTTTCTTATTACCACCTGCGTCTGTTTCTCTTTCATAGAAACTGATAGTTTGTTGAAAATTGGAATCTGCAACGAAATTCCCATTGCAAAAGAGTTTGACCAGGCTTTGTTGAAAGAAAATTCATTACTCTGCATCTGTAGCTGATAGTTTGCAAAACCTGCCAGCATTGGCAATCTTTGAGAATGTATCAGTTCAAAGTTCTTATTCATCTTTTCAAGCTGGATCTCCATACTCTTAAGACTGCTGTTCATATCAAATGTGAAAGAGAGGTTCTTCTGAAAATTGTTTATCTCATTTTCAAAAATTGAGAAGCTCCCTTCTGCTGCAATTGGAGTATCCATTTTTAAAGAAAGCAGTATTTTCAGTTGCATTTTAGCAAGTTCAAGTCCGTTTCTGGCCTGAGTCAGAGTTGGCATGATGTTTCTTGCTGCAACCTCCGACCGTATTTTGTCATATTCGCTAGCCAACCCTTTTTCATACATATTCTTAATGTTATTGGCACTTTCCATAGCATTCTTATAACTTTGCTCTAGCACTTTAAGCGATTCTTCAAGCATAATTATTCCATAAAAGCTATTCTTAACCTGAGCAACAAGATCAAGCTTTGTTGTCCTTGCAGACTCAAGTGCAGACTTTATCTCCAGTTCCGATAGCTCTATGTTTTTATATAACGCAAAAGATAACAGCGGCACCTGCATTGTCCCACCCACTGCATAACTGTGGGTAGAGCCAACCTCCATTTTTCCTCCGGGAAAGAAGTCGGAGAAGAAAACAGGCTTAAGTATGTTGTTTGTATACTGTGCACTTCCGTTTACCGATGGAAGCAACATATACCAATTCTCTTTTTTAAGATAATCCACACGTTCGAGTTCTGCATTGGCTATTTTAATATTCAGATTATCACTCATTGCAATTTCCAGAGCCTTGTCAATTGTAAGTCTAAGTGTATCCATAGGCGCCGCCTGTACATTAAGGGTACCGGTAAGAAAAAGTATACCCATTAATATGGCTGCCATTTGTAATTTTTTTTGTTTTCTCTTAACCATTTTATTTTTTATTTAAATAATTATCAATTAGTTCTATTCCTTTTTGAGTGGATATTCCTCTGAAAAAGTAAATCAGTGTCTCCTTGAACAGCTGCTTTCTCGTTATGTTTTCCAGAGAAAAAATATCCTTGTCCCCAATTATATTAGATAGTTCAATTATTGTCTTTGATACAGTTTGTGTATCAATATCGCTCATAATCAATCCTTCTGCCTGCCCTCGTTTAAGAAAGTCTATAATGTTCCCTGAGTGGTACTTGGCAAATTTCACTACAAACTTCGAGTAGATCTCGGGGTAAAACTTCTTTAGTTCTATAAAAAAGTTTATCCTGAGGTTTACACTTATTTCCGACTGATTTTCGTGCACTTTAAAAAGCAGGTCCAGAACATTTCCAGGAGCCCTTTTCATCTCCTCCATGTTGCACTTCATCTTTTCGCTTGAATAAAGTATACACTCCTCAAGGAAAGTTGACTTGTCGCTGAACATTTCGTAGAGTGTTCTCTTGGAGATTCCGTTTTCTGTTGCAACATCGTCCATGGTAACTGACTTGCACCCTCTGTGCAGAAACATATCCATGGCATTCTCAATTATTCTCTCTCTTAAATCCATTTTTTACAATTAGGCTGCAAATGTAAATACAGAAAACTTAAAAAACAAAAATAGTTTTCTTGTTTTTCTTTCTCTATTCGTTTTTTCCTTGTTAACTTTGCATATAACCAATCATTGATACTAAAAACATAATATATGTATACCGAATTTCAGAAACACCTCAGTACAGAGCTGGAGAACATCGAATCTGCCGGCCTATTTAAAAAAGAACGAGTAATTACAACTGCACAGCAGGCTTCTATTAAAGTAAGCTCGGGGCAGGAAGTTCTCAACTTTTGTGCCAACAACTACCTTGGTCTTTCAAACAGTCCTGTACTTATAAAAGCTGCAAAAGATGCCCTGGACACAAGAGGCTTTGGAATGTCAAGCGTACGTTTCATCTGCGGAACTCAGGACCTTCATCTGGAACTTGAAAAAAAGGTAGCAGAATTTTTTGGGACAGAAGATACAATTCTTTACGCTGCATGCTTCGATGCCAACGGAGGGGTCTTTGAACCTCTGCTTAACGAGGAAGATGCTATAATATCTGACTCACTTAACCACGCATCTATCATTGACGGTGTAAGGTTGTGCAAGGCACAGAGATACCGTTATGCAAATGCAGACATGGAAGATCTTGAAAATTGCCTGAAGCTTGCACAGGCACAGAGATACAGACTTATAGTAACTGACGGCGTGTTCTCAATGGACGGGAATGTTCCTCCTCTGGATAAAATCTATGAGCTTGCTAACAAATACAACGCAATGATTATGGTGGACGAATCTCACTCAGCGGGAGTTGTTGGTAAAACAGGAAGAGGTGCCACAGAACAATTCAACCTGAGAGGAAAGGTGGAGATTATTACCGGTACCCTTGGTAAGGCTCTTGGCGGAGCCATCGGAGGTTTCACCACCGGGAAAAAAGAGATTATTGCAATGCTGCGTCAGCGTTCGAGACCATACCTTTTCTCTAATTCGATTCCTCCTATGGTTGCGGCAGCAGGTATAGCTATGTTTGATATGATGTCAAAGACCCATGAGTTACAGGATAAGCTTCACAGCAATACGGAATACTTTGTTAAAAGAATGACCGATGCCGGTTTCAGCATTAAACCAACTCAGTCTGCAATTTGTGCAGTTATGCTTTACAATGCCAGACTCTCCCAGCAATTTGCTGCCAGAATGCTGGAAGAGGGCATATACGTTGTAGGATTTTATTTCCCGGTTGTCCCTAAGGAACAAGCTCGTATCCGGGTTCAAATTTCTGCCGGACACGAGGTTGAACATCTTGACAAATGTATAGCTGCCTTTATAAAAGTTGGCAAGGAGCTAGGTGTTATCTAAATAGCAATCAGTTATTGTCCCAATCCCTGCGCCACTCTCTTCTCCATTCACGTCTCCACTCGCTGTTCCAGTTATTGTCCCAGCACCAGTTATGGCAACAGTTCCAGTCGAAGTCGTGTCTGCGATCTTTATCGAAGTCGTGTTTGACAGGGTTTTGAACAATTACCTTCACATTTTCCGGAACGTATATTGAGACCTCTTTAACAGAACCGCTCCATTTGTTGGCCTTAGTATAAATATCGGCGTGAATAGTAAGCAGAGAATCTTTAAGTTCTATCTGCGGGAGGCTGTTCTGGGCCTTGATAAGTGCCTCTGTATGTGAATAGGCCATTGCATGTGTCTCGAAGTAGATTGTTGCTGAATCTTTTTCGTCCTGTCTTACAATATTGATTTTAGGGAAGGTCACGATCTCTCTGTTGCTCCTTTGTCCATCTATCCAGAACATGACCATTTCCGACCTTCCTGCATCGACAAAAACTCTTGAATCAGGCATAGGATTTGGTGATTCGAATTTGAGATACAAAGTATCTATTCCCTCTTTTAAAGACAGACTGCTGCTCTCTCTGCCTTCGTTCCAGTAAGGTCTGGATGCTGTTATTGCTAGCGTTACGAATGCAAATCCCGATATGATCCAGAGTATGAATATAATAAGTCCGGGTCTTAATCTTGGAGACTTGAAGCCAAATAGTATCTGGATGCCGCCATATAGCATTCCCACCAAAGGAAGGAACATAACAAGAAGAAAAGTGATCTTGAGCCACAATGTATTTTCAAATCCCATATTCACATAATTGAACAGGTCAAATGGTATTACTCCCTGGAATATTTCAACTCCCAATAAAAGAAATGAGAGGAAGAGTATTCCGGAAACCGAGAAGATTACCATAAATACACCAATTACTTTTAAAATGACCCTGAATATATCATTCACAACTGCACCACTGTGTGCCCCGGCTCTTTTTAGTCCGCTTCCTACCTGACTTACACCATCTTCCACTCTTTTTTGTATATGAGACAGGTCCGGTGACTCTCCATGCATGGCGCATCGTTGTTCAACCGTCTTTGCTTCAGGGATCACTATCCATAAAACTATATACAGTAAAACCCAGAAGGAACCTCCTCCAAAATGGAAACCTACAGCAGAAAAACCAAGGAAACATACAAAGAAGATAACTCTTACCAATATCCTGTCGAGGTTAAAATATGTGGCCAGACCGGAACAAACTCCGCCAAGAACCTTATGGTCGGGATCTCTGTATACCCTCTTAGGTGTAAGTCTGGAAGCTCTCTCCTGTGCTTGTTCGTAACCGGTTGATTCTGTTGTTCCGGTCTCTTCGTCAATAATTTCCGGCCTTCCCAGAATATTTATGACCTCTTTTACAACCGCCATAGAGACAACTGCGTCCTTGCCAGATTTCTCCATAAAAAGCTCGGCCATTCTCTCCTCTATTCCCTCGATGATTTCATCGCCGTTCTGTTTGGATCTGTAATGAGCATTAAGCTCTCCAAGATAGGCCTTTAAAAGCTCGTAACCATCTTCATCGATGGTAAAAGCCAGGTTACCTATGCTTACTTTAACAACTTTTTTCATCTTATAGGTTTTTTTTGTTTCTAATAAAAGCAATTGTATCTACAACCTCCTGCCACGCACTGTCCATCTCGGCTAAAAGTTCCTTACCCTTCTCTGTAATAGAGTAGTATTTCCTTGGGGGTCCCTGTGGGGACTCTTCCCATCTGTAGCTTAGCAGACCCTGATTCTTCTGTCTTGTAAGAAGAGGATAAAGGGTTCCCTCCACAACAATCATCTTTGCATCCTTCAAATCTGAAATCAGCGATGAGGCGTAGGCGTCGTTGTTGTTCAGAATACTCAGTATGCAGTATTCAAGGACACCTTTACGCATTTGTGATTTAATGTTGTCTGTATTAATATCGTTCATGACCTTTTTATTTATAGTTTGAATACTTCCTTAAATTCTCTGCTGTAACAGGAATTCCTCTCATCTCACATTTTTGGGCCGCTGTAGTTGCAAGAGGAGCAACTATCCAGAATATAATGTATGCCCAAAAGCCGGTACCGCCCATAAAGAAGGCAATAGCAAAAAGTACCCTCAGCAAAACAACATCTACATTAAGATAGAGTGCCAACCCCGCACAAACACCTCCGATTGTCTTGTTCTCAGGGTCTCTGTACAACTTCTTTACTGCATATCCGCTGTAAGTCGTCTCTTTTTTTGAGGTAAAGTCATCATCCATCGCTTCTCCGTCGGGCATTCCCAACTGAGTAACAATCTTGTTGACAAGGGCCAGATTTACGACCTCTTGTCCGGTCTTTAGATATTCTGAAAAGAGCTCGGCTATTCTCTGCTCGAGGTCCTCCATTACATCTCCCGTCTGAACACCCATTCTTGTTCTTTCCCGGAACTTTTCAAGGTATTTGTCCAATTTTTGATAGGCGTCCTCGTCAATTACAAAACTTCTTCCGCCTATCCCTACATTTACAACTTTTTTCATTTTTATATAGTATTTAAAGTTTCACAGTATTTGGTGCTGCAAATATATAAATAAATATTATTACCTTGTATCACATAGTAGTAAAATTTTTCACAAAAAAAGCTCGCTACACATGTAACGAGCTGATATTCTGTTAGAAAAATTTTCTATTATTTTTGTGTTGCCGGTTTATCTGTAGATGGAGTTGTTGTAGGATTGGTTGTAGGGAACTCCGGCTGACCTTGAACTGGTGCTGAATTTTCTATTCTTTGCTGTATTGCATTTTGTTTTTCGCTGTTGCCAGTTGAAACAAATGCTGTAGCCAAAACGCACAGAACAATAATTGCTATTGCAAGTGTCCATGTTGCTTTCTCAAGAAAGTCTGCTGTCTGACGGACACCAAATGTCTGATTACCTGATGCAAAGTTTGCAGCTAATCCGCCGCCTTTTGAATTTTGCACTAAAACTATAATAGTCAGCAATATGCTGGCTATAATAATTATGATGGAAATTGCTGTGTACATAATATCATTGGTTGTGTTTACTCTTTAATTCCTGAACAAGGGTTGCAAAGTAAGTACTTTTTTCCGGATATAACAAAATAAGTTTTGCATAAACCTCTATTGCTCTTTTGTAAAAGCACTGTTCTGTGTAAATTTTAGCCAGTGTCTCAGTATAGAAACCCGAGTCATCGAATTTTTCACCCAGTTCTATCTCCTCTACCGGCTGATTTTCATTATACTGACTACTGGTATTGGATCTTAGAAGTGATGGTTTTTCTGCAATAAACCTGTCAAGTGGCTTAGCTGTATCTAGCTTGACTTCATCAAAGTCGTTCTTGCCAAAGTAGTCACCTCCTGCCAGGACAATTTTAGGAAGTTCGTTAATATGCAAAGGGTCCGGTTCTATTACAAATGAAATTTCATCAATTGATACATCTGCCTCGTCTGTCGCTGTAGTTTCCTGAATCTTATCAATTTTTTCCTCTGTAATTTTTGGTTTCTCCTGAGTAATTTCAGGCATTTCAGGTTTATCAGATATATCTGTTTTTATATCTGCCTTTATTACCTTTGATATCTCGAATAGTCTCTCTCTGGAATAAACATATGCTGCCGTCCTGTTCAGAGCAGCAACCTTTTGTTCTTCGCCAAGTTCGCACGCTTTTTTAAAAAGCTCCAGATGCGCCAGTGAGAACCACGGGTATGTATTAATCGTCTGCTCCAGGACAGATATATCAATATTATTCATAACTACCAGTTTGCAACTGTTGCATTAAAGACATCCTCAACCAGCTTTTCCACTATAGCATCCACAAGTCTTGCCTCTACCTGATCCAGACTGCTGGTAGAGGGATAATCCATAAACTGAGCATAGGTCTTCTCAAAGTTTTCCTTTGGATACTTATTGTTAGTGAATTTTATCTTTATGGTTATAGTGAGTCTGTTTTGCGATGCCACCTCCTGTGCTGTCACAGCAAGAGATGTTGTTTCGTAGGCTACAATATCTCCCTCAATAAAGAGGTCCCCATTGGCGGGATCTAGCCTGAGGCTTGTCAGTTTTTTATATTTGTCCTTAAGGGCCTCGGTTAAAGTATTACTTAAAGAAGGGTTCACCCTCATGGCCCTGTTTTGGATATAATCGATAGTTATGGACTTGACGTCAGGAGCAATTGAGGTACCTGAAAATGAATACCAGCTGCAAGATTGAACCAGAAGCAAAGTAAAGAGAGCTAATAATGATTTTTTCATAGGTCTAAATTTAGCTCTTTTATCTTACGATACAAGGTTCTTTCCGAAATTCCCAGTTCTGCTGCTGCTGCTTTTCTTTTTCCACTATGTTTTTCGAGTGCCTTTTTAATAAGATCGGCACTCATGTTTTGTATTGAGAAGTTCTGAAAGTCTTGTCCTGTAGACATTTCTGTATCTTCATCATAATCCACAACCGAAGTCTCCTCTATTCCTCCCGAAATATCTTTTGGAGCGGAGATTATTGCTCCGTTCTGAGTACCCTGTTGCTGATGCAGTTGGTTTTTTAGTTCCTCAACCTCCTGTCTCAACTGATAGAGAATCTTGTAGATAATGTCTCTGTCTGTAAGATAGTCCGGATTATGTCCGTCGGTCTTTACAGGAAGATGGTTAGGGTTATCCTGAGGCAGGTACTTTTTTAATACCTCGGCACCAATCAGCCTGTTATGCTCAATAACAGAAATTTGTTCAGCAAGGCTTTTGAGCTGACGTATATTACCCGGCCATCTGTATGAGTCAAGGATGTGTATGGCATCAGGAGTAAGCTTAACGGCCGGCATTTTGTACTTGTCAGCAAAATCTAGTGCGAATTTTTTAAAAAGAAGGTGAATATCCTCTTTCCTTTCTCTTAACGAAGGAACAGTGATTGGAACGGTATTCAGTCTGTAATAAAGGTCCTCTCTGAACTTACCTGTCTCTATTGCCCTTAAAATATTCACATTTGTTGCGGCAATAACCCTTACATCTGTTTTCTGTGACTTAGAAGAGCCAACTTTAATAAACTCTCCTGACTGAAGTACCCTGAGAAGCCTTACCTGAGTAGACAGTGGTAACTCTGCAACCTCATCAAGAAAAAGCGTTCCTCCGTCGGCTACCTCGAAATATCCCTTTCTGGTTTCAATGGCCCCTGTAAAAGAGCCCTTTTCATGTCCGAATAATTCTGAATCAATAGTCCCCTCCGGTATTGCCCCGCAATTGACAGCAATATACTGATTGTGCTTTCTGGGACTGTTAAGGTGAATGATCTGCGGAAAGACCTCCTTACCTACACCACTTTCTCCTGTAATGAGTACAGACAGATCAGTTCCGGCAACCTGAACAGCAATATCTATCGCTCTGTTAAGGGTCGGATTATCACCAATAATATCAAACCTTAGTTTAATTGCCCGTATATCCATAATCTGCAAAAATAGATAAAATTTGTACCTTTGGAAAATTTTAAACTCATTTGCAATGAAAATCCTTGCGATAATTCCCTCAAGATATGGATCGACCCGTTTTCCGGGAAAACCACTGATTCAGATTGATGGCAAAACGATGATTCAAATGGTTTACGAACGCAGCTCTTTGGCTTTCAGTCGCGTCTGCGTTGCCACAGACGATCAGCGGATTTTTGACGAGGTTGTCCGTTTCGGAGGCGATGTCGTTATGACCTCTGCCAGTCATAAAAGTGGAACAGACAGATGCTATGAAGCTTTGAAAATTGTAGAAGACAGAGATAATACAGAATTTGATGTTATTGTCAACGTTCAAGGTGATGAGCCATTTATTTCGCCTGAACAACTTTTGGAACTCGTTGCCTGCTTTGATGATAGCGGTACAAAAATTGCGACACTTGTAAAGAGATTTTCACCTGATGAGGATATTTTTAACTCAAATAGCCCCAAGGTGGTGATTTCCAAAGATTATTATGCACTGTACTTTAGCCGTAACGCAATACCTTTCCAGCGAGGGGTAGATTATAACGAATGGAATGTAAATATGCCTTATTATAAACATATAGGTTTGTATGCCTTTACCCGCGATGCCCTGGATGCTGTTTCTAGGATGGATCAGACACCACTTGAAAGAGCAGAGCAGCTTGAACAACTAAGATGGCTTGAGAATGGCTTTAAAATCAAAGTTGCAGTAACTCAACATTCTTCTTATTCTATAGATACACCGGATGATATTGCAGATTTGACATCTAAGAACATTATTAAATCTAGTGTTTGAAATATTCTTATATTTGTGACCTCTGTAGCCAATTTATTAATAAAATCATATAAATAATGAAAAAAAATTTGTTTAAAATCCTTACTGTAGCCATAATTGGTATTTCTGCAATCTCTTGCAGCAATCCGTCCAAAATGGCTAAAGACGCACAACTTGTTAGCGTACAGAACAACCCTAAGGTACTTGAAGTTATTGCTGATGAGATTACAGCAACTTATACAATGAATTTTCCTGAAGGTTACTTTCATCCAAAAGCTATACTAGAAGTTGTTCCTGTTTTAGTTTATCAGGGGGGCGAAGTTGCGGCTCCGGCCTTTAAGCTTCAGGGGGAAAAAATTACTGACAACTATCAAGCGATTCCTCTTGCAGGAGGTAAAGCAAGTAATACAGTAAAATTTGCGTACAAACCCGGAATGGAGGCTTCTCATCTGGAAATAAGGGTTTCTGTATGGAACAAGGATAAGAAAATCGATTTTCCTGCTCCTTACAAACTTGCCGATGGTGCAAACATTACCTATAAGTTAGTTCATACATCGGGAACGACCGCTCTTACTTCATACGACTACAAGAAAGTCATTGCTGAGAAAAAAGAGACCCAGATTCTTTATAAAATCAACAGTTCAGTTGTTCGTCCAAAAGAGCTTACAAAAGCCGAAATCAAAGAATTTGAAAAATTCCTTGCTTCTGTTGAGGCTGATTCACGCAGAGAAGTAAAGAGCACAAATATTGTTGCTTATGCATCTCCGGACGGTTCAATGGATATTAACAGCAAACTTTCTGACAAACGTGGTGAAACAGCAAAAAATGCTTTTGACAAAATCACCAAAAAAGCTCCTGTAAGTGCTCCTGTAAATGTATCAACAATTGCTGAGGACTGGGATGGGTTCCAGGAGCTGGTGGCTGCCTCTACAATTCAGGATAAGGAGCTTATCCTTCGCGTTCTCTCTATGTACAGCGACCCTATGGTTCGTGAGAGGGAGATCAAAAATATGTCAAAGGTATTCAAGACACTTGCCGACAAAGTGCTTCCTGAACTTCGCAGAGCAAGATTCATTGCCAATGTGGACTACTCTAACTATAATGACGAGGAGCTTGTAGAGCTTACAAAAACCAATATCGAGATAATGGATGTGGAGGCTCTCTTATACTCTGCAACTTTAGTGAAAGACTTTGACGCAAAAGTTAAGATCTATACAAAGGCCGGTGAGAAATTTAAAGATGACCGTGCTTACAACAACCTTACAGCAACATATCTAGACAATGGCAAGCTTCCGGAAGCTAAGATGGCACTAGCTAAGATTGGAAACAAAACATCTAAATATTACTACAACAATGCAGGAATTATTGCTCTCAGGGATAACAATCTTAAGGGTGCAGCTGAAATGTTCAAAAAGTCTGATCTTCAGGTTTCAAAACAAAATCTTGCAATTATAGATATCCTTGAAGGGAGATATAACGACGCTGTTGCAAAACTTGCAGGAACCGGCGACGACAATGAAGGAATCGCATACATTCTTACAAATCAGTTAGACAAAGCCTCTAAGGCCATCACTCACATGTGTCCACACGCAGCTTACATGCGCGCCGTGATTGCTGCTCGTCAGGGAAACATGACAGAGGTTGCAAAACAACTTGATATTGTTTACAGTAAGAGTGAAGCTCTTAAACTTCGTTCACAAAAAGACATAGAGTTCGCAAAGTTCCGCGAATAAAATCTGTCAAACTATTGATGCATAAAACTAGGCTAGCCAATTGGTTAGCCTTTTTTATTATATTATAACAGTAAACTATATCAGCACGGAAAATCCTCCCCACCTATTGGTGGGTCCCCTCCCTATTCGGGAGCCAATGTTTTCCTTTGCTGATATAGTTTACTGTTTAGTATTAATTTTGAACCGTCTCTAGCAATCAACTGACATTCTATACGTTGCTAAAAACTGCTTCAAAGTATCAGTCCAGCTTGAGTACGGCCATGAAGGCGCTCTGAGGTACCTCCACGTTACCTACCTGACGCATTCTCTTCTTTCCCTTTTTCTGTTTTTCGAGAAGTTTGCGTT
Source organism: uncultured Muribaculaceae bacterium (assembly GCA_964599025.1). Taxonomy (GTDB): domain Bacteria; phylum Bacteroidota; class Bacteroidia; order Bacteroidales; family UBA932; genus Bact-08. Next base: position 11,868 of record CAZREC010000021.1, read on the forward strand.
TTCTGGAGATGTCGCCACCATAACATTTTGCAGTAACGTCTTTTCTAACGGCCTTAACTGTTTCGCGGGCTATGATTTTTGCCCCTATTGCTGCCTGAATGGCAATATCAAATTGCTGACGAGGAATGAGCTCCTGAAGCTTTTCACACATTCTTCTTCCAAAATCGTATGCGTGATCTTTGTGGATAAGACTGGAGAGAGCATCAACCGGTTCGGAATTAAGCAGAATATCCAGTTTTACTAAATCCGCTTCTTTATAACCAACAATGTGATAATCAAATGAAGCATACCCTCTGGATACCGACTTGAGTTTATCATAAAAATCAAAAACTATTTCTGCAAGTGGCATTTCAAAATTAAGCTCTACCCTGTCGCTTGTAAGAAAGTGCTGGCTAAGCAAAACTCCTCGCTTATCCAGACAGAGCTTCATAATAACCCCAAAGTAATCAGATTTGGAAATCACCTGTGCGTGAATATATGGCTCTTCAATATAGTCAATAAGTGTAGGAGCCGGAAGTCCTGACGGGTTATGCACATCCATTATCTCTCCCTGAACCGTGAACACTTTATAAGAAACGTTTGGTACAGTTGTTATAACATCCATGTCAAACTCTCTGTAGAGACGCTCCTTAATAATCTCCAGGTGCAGAAGACCAAGAAAACCTCCACGGAAGCCGAATCCTAAAGCAAGAGAAGACTCCGGTTCAAAAACCAGCGAAGCATCATTTAGCTGTAACTTTTCCAACGATGCACGTAAATCTTCATATTCGTCGGCTTCAACCGGATACATACCCGCAAAAACCATCGGCTTAACCTCTTCGAAACCGGCAATTGAAGTTGTGCAAGGCCTCTCCCTGTGAGTTATAGTGTCTCCAACCTTAACTTCGCTTGCGGTTTTTACTCCTGAAATAATATATCCAACATCACCTGTACGTACCTCACCTGTAGGAACCATTTTCAACCTTAGCAATCCAACTTCATCTGCCTCATACTCTTTCCCAGTGTTTATAAACTTAACCTTGTCCCCTTTTCTTAATATTCCGTTCTGCACTTTAAAGTAGGCAATAATACCTCTGAAGGAGTTGAACACAGAATCAAAAATCAGTGCCTGAAGAGGTGCTTCTTCATCGCCTTTTGGGCTTGGAACTTTTTTTACAATGGCCCTGAGAATTTCTTCGATACCCTGGCCCGTCTTACCACTTGCCAACAGTATATCCTCATCGTCACACCCAATAAGATCAATAATCTGATCCTTTACTGAGTCTATCATTGCTGCATCCATGTCAATTTTGTTGAGAACAGGAATAATCTCAAGATCATGGTTAAGAGCAAGATATAGATTGGATATTGTCTGTGCTTGTATACCCTGAGTGGCATCTACAACCAGAAGCGCTCCCTCGCAGGAGGCTATGGCACGAGATACTTCGTACGAAAAGTCAACGTGACCGGGGGTGTCAATAAGATTAAGTATGTACTTTTCGCCATCTTGAATATAGTCCATCTGAATGGCATGGCTCTTTATGGTAATCCCCTTCTCCTTCTCCAGCTCCATAGAGTCCAACACCTGATTTTCCATATCTCTTGAGTTGAGGGTATGCGTAAACTCAAGAAGACGGTCGGCCAAAGTGCTTTTTCCGTGATCAATATGCGCTATAATACAAAAGTTCCTAATTTGCTTCATCTTAATATAAAAGGCTTTTAAGTGTGTGCAAAGTTATAAAAAATTACCATAATCAGTCGTTTGGTACTATCTTTGTCCGATTAGTAACAAATCAAAAAACAAATGACAAGTATCGCAAAATTACATGAGGTAGCATCTCAGGTTAGGAGAGATATTGTCCGAATGGTCAATATGGCCGGATCTGGCCACCCGGGAGGCTCTCTGAGCAGTACCGACTTTCTGACAGCACTTTTTTTCAAGGAGATGAATCACAATCCAAAAACCTGGACCCGCGAGGGTAAGGAATCGGATATTTTTTTCCTCTCTGCAGGACATTTATCTCCCGTTTATTATAGTCTTCTTGCTCGTACCGGGTATTTTCCGGTTAAGGAACTTGCAGAATTCAGAAAAATCGGGTCAAGACTTCAGGGCCATCCATCGGTTGAGAGAGGTCTGCCGGGAGTGCATGTTGCCTCCGGTTCTCTGGGACAGGGACTCTCTGTTGCTTGTGGTGCAGCAATTGCAAAAAGGCTTGATAATGAAACAAATAATATTTATGTGCTTATAGGCGACGGAGAGAGCGAAGAGGGTCAGATTTGGGAAGCAGCTTTGTTTGCGGCTCAGAAAAAGCTTGACAACCTAATTGCAATGACCGACTGGAACGGACAACAGATAGACGGACCGGTAAGTTCCATTCTGAACCTTGGCAATCTGGAATCTAAGTGGCTTTCGTTCGGCTGGGATTGTCTGATAGTGGACGGTCATAACATGGAGTCTGTGCTGGATGCCTTCAAATGGGCAAAGAACCTTGCAGGAAACGGTAAGCCAAAAATGTTGCTCATGAAGACAAATATGGGTCAGGGTGTCGACTTTATGCAAGGCACTCACCACTGGCACGGAAAAGCACCCAACAATGAGCAGACTGAGAAGGCCCTGAGTCAGTTACAAGAGACTCTCGGTGATTTCTAAACCCTAAACAATCAGTTATGAAAGAGACATTTACAAATACAGGAAATAAAGATACAAGATCGGGATTTGGAGCCGGTCTTCTTGAGGCCGGACGCAATAACCCTGATGTTGTGGCACTCTGTGCCGACCTTACAGGATCATTAAAGATGGACGAATTCGCCGCGGAGTTTCCTGAAAGGTTCATCCAGTGCGGAATTGCCGAGGCAAATATGATTGGAGTATCGGCCGGCCTTGCTCTCTCCGGAAAGGTTCCCTTTGCCGGTTCGTTCGCCAATTTTCTTACCGGTCGTGTTTACGACCAGGTTAGACAGGTTGTTGCATACTCCGACACAAATGTAAAAATCTGCGCCTCCCATGCCGGTATAACACTTGGAGAGGATGGAGCCACTCATCAGATTATGGAAGATATTGGCCTGATGAGAATGCTTCCGAATTTAACAGTTATAAACCCTTGTGACTACAATCAGACAAAAGCAGCTACAATTGCAATATCGGAGTACCACGGCCCTGTTTATTTAAGGTTTGGCAGACCTGCTGTTCCTAATTTTACCCCTGCCGATCAAAATTTTGAAATTGGCAAAGCATTAAAAATGATTGAAGGCAAAGATGTTACAATTTTTGCGACAGGTCATGTTGTCTGGGAATCAATAGTCGCTGCCCAGGAGCTGGAAAAGATTGGAATATCTGTGGAGCTTATAAATATTCATACCATTAAACCTTTGGACCACAAAGCAGTCATAGAATCCGTGACTAAGACACGTGCGGTTGTCTGTGCAGAGGAACATATGATTGCAGGAGGGATGGGTGAGTTGATTTCCGGTCTTCTGGCAAGGGAACTTCCGACACCTGTTGAATTTATTGCTGTGGATGATATGTTTGGGCAAAGTGGAACCCCGGCAGAACTTTTAAAAGAATACAAACTTGATTCTGGCAGTATTATTGAAGCAGTAAAAAGAGTGTCTCTCCGAAAATAATTTGTGTAAATAAAATGGACGATAAGGATCTCCTGGATCTATATAGAGAAGAAGGAAAAGGAAATTATGCCTTCAACCTTATTGTCGGCAAGTATGGCGAAAGGCTCTACTGGCATATAAGAAAGATGGTTGCGTCTCACGATGATGCTAACGATCTTCTACAGAATACTTTTGTTAAAGCCTGGAAAGCGCTTCCTGATTTCAGAGAGGAGTCGAAACTCTTTACCTGGTTATACAGAATTGCAACAAATGAGGTACTTACATTTCTTAAAAGAAAGCAGGTGCGCTCATTTTTATCGTTGACAGATTACTCAAAGAAACTGGAAAACGTTTTGGAGTCTGACTCATATTTTAACGGCGATGCCGCACAGAAGGCTCTTCATAAAGCCATTTTAAAACTACCTGAAAAACAACGCATTGTGTTTAATATGAGATATTTTGACGAGCTTAAATATGAAGAGATTTCTGAAATTCTGGGCACATCGGTAGGGGCATTAAAGGCGTCCTATCACCATGCTGCTCAAAAAATTCAGGATTCTTTGCAAGAGTTGCTTTAATCCTTTTAACTTTACAATAGTCAAAGAAGCATGAAAGAAAAATACAACATAGAACAACCACATTTAAAGGAGAATCCCTACTCTGTCCCAGAGGGGTACTTTTCCACCTTTCAGAGCAATATTTCTGAGATAACTTCTCAAAAAGGTTCCAAACCGGGCGCATGGTCGGTAATTAAACCCCAACTCGCTCTGGTTTCAGTTTTTGCTTTTGTATTCCTAATGGGATACGCTGCAATTAAAATATTTTCTCCCGACGTTGCAGTGACCGGCTCTGATAAATTTGCTGCAAATACCGCTCTTATGGAAGAGCATCAGCTTGAAGCCTCATTTATCGACTTCTTTGACAGTGAAGCAGATTCTCTTACCAGAAAACAGGAAATCGATCCGGCTGAAATAATTGAATATCTTAATACTGACGCCGGTATTGTATATCTGGCATCACTAGAGTAATATCTAATATTATGAGAAAAATAATCATATCTATCATTGCTTTGTGCTTCATTACCGGAGCCATTGCTCAGGAGACCGAGCAGAGCAGACAACAGAGAGAAAAAGCACGATATGAACAAGTTGTTAGTGCAAAAATAGCATTCTTCACTACCTCTTTGGGATTAACCCCACAAGAGGCCGAAGCTTTCTGGCCCATTTATAACAATTACTGGAAGGAGAGGGAATCACTTCATAAAAGAATTCAAAACAGTTTAGTCGTTATGAATAAATTTCTTAACGATGAAAAAAAATCTGATAACGACATAAAAAAATTCCTTGAGATATATATAAGTCACATAGCCAGTGATGGATTAATACAAAAAAAGTATCAGGAAGAATTTTTAAAGGTACTTACTGTACGTCAGGTTGCCAGATTATATACTGCAGAGGAAGAGTTTCGCATAAAGATGATTCATCAGCTCAGAGGCGGTAATCGTTAGGCAGATTAAAACTTAAGGTAAAATTCCTTTGTGAGATTTTTATACTGTTCTGTGTATTCGAGACCCCCGGTTTGCTGCATTATCAGTACCTCCTCTTTAACATTCTCAGACGGAGGCAATTTTATGAACTCCAGTAAATAGCGCTTCTCCTTCTTGTTAGCCAGGGTTTTTACCATGCATCGTCTTGCCAGGTGCAAAGATTTCATGTTAGCTAGTGTAATAAATCTTTCGCCCTCCTCAGCCGGGAGTACTATGGCAAGTTTTCCATCGTCCTTTAGCATTTGAATAGCCGATTCAATAATTGATCCGTAAGGCAGGTCGTGGTTATGTCTTGCCGACGATCGTCGTGCCGAGGGGGCTTTTAGAGAGTCTGTAAAGTATGGGGGATTGGATACTATCAGGTCATACTTTACCTCAGTATTTACTAACAACAAATCTTGCAGAGAGACTTCTCCGGCCGAAAGATGACTTGCCCAGGGAGATAGTGAAAAATTATAGTTTGCCTCGTCAACTGAAGGCTTGTCTATGTCAATGGCGTCTATTGAAAACTTATCTTTTGAAGGGGTTGAAAATAGTTTCGACAACCTTTGCGCAACGATTAGTGCGATTACTCCGGTACCTGTGCCGATGTCAAGCACTTTGAATGTTTCCCCTGAAAGTTCTGTTTCAATTACGGTCATGTTGTGTGCACCAGAAATTGAAAGCCACGCCGCGAGCAACACACCGTCGGTGTTTACCTTCATTGCAGATTGGCTTTGCCGCACTTTGAATTGTTTAAAGCAGAAACTCTCCATCTCTCATCTCCAGGATCCGGTCGCTCATGGTTGCCAGATCTCTGTCATGGGTTACAATAACTATTGTCTGTTGGTATTTGTCTCTAAGATCGAAAAATAGTTTGTGAATCTCTGTTTTTGTATTGGTGTCAAGGTTTCCTGATGGTTCATCGGCAAATATGACCGATGGCTTGTTGATAAGCGCGCGGGCTATTGCTACCCTTTGTTGTTCTCCTCCGCTTAGTTCCCCCGGTTTATGGTTAAGACGCTCACCTATTCCTAAAAAGGTGAGTAACTCCCTCGCCCTCTCTTTTGCTACCCCCATACTCTCCTTTGCTATCAAAGCAGGGATTGCAACATTCTCAAGAGCTGTAAATTCCGGCAGCAAGTGATGAAACTGGAAAACAAACCCTATTCTTTTGTTTCTGAAATCTGACAGAGCATTTGATCCGAGAGAGAATACATCTGTTCCGTCTATATACACTTTACCAGTGTCGGGACACGAAAGGGTACCAAGTATTTGGAGCAAGCTGGACTTTCCCGCCCCGCTTGCTCCAACAATACTTAATACTTCGGCTTCCTTTGCTTCAAAATCAATTCCTTTTAAAACCAGAAGGTTGCCAAATGATTTTTTTATATTTTCTGCACGGATCATCAATTTATTACTCATCCTTTTCGCTGGCCTCGTACTCCTTAAGCAGCTTGTCCTGAACCTCAGCAGGAACCTGTTGGAAATCTGCGTAGTTCATAGTGAAAGTTGCTCTTCCGGAGGTGAGTGAGCTTAGTGTGGTTGAGTACTTGTGAAGTTCTGCAAGAGGAACCCTGGCTTTAATTACTTCAAATCCCTTTTCGCTGCTCATGCCCTCTATCATTGCCCTGCGGTTCTGAAGGTCGCTCATAACATCACCCATACAGTCGCTTGGAACAAGAACCTCAATATTATAGATAGGTTCCATAATCTTTGGACCAGCCTTTTTGAATGCCTCCTTAAATGCATTTCTTCCGGCAAGTCTGAACGAGATTTCGTTTGAATCCACCGGGTGCATCTTTCCATCATAAACAAATACCCTGATGTCGCGTGCATAAGAACCGGTAAGAGGACCCTCTTCCATCTTCTCCATAATACCCTTAAGGATAGCCGGCATAAAACGTGCATCAATTGCACCACCCACTATACAGTTGTAGTATTCCAGCTTTCCGCCCCAGTCCATCGTATACTCTTCTTTACCTTTAAAGTTGAGTACAAGCTCCTTGCCCTCTACCTTGAACCTGTTGTTAGGGGCCACTCCCTCAACAACCGGCTCTATAAGAATGTGAACCTCACCAAACTGACCTGCGCCACCGGATTGTTTCCTGTGCCTGTAATCTGCAAGTGCCACCTTAGTAATTGTCTCTCTGTATGAAATTCTTGGAGCAAAAAGGTCTACCTCCAGCTTATGTGTGTTTGTAAGGTGCCACTTAAGTATATTTATATGGTGCTCTCCTTGTCCGCTAAGAATTGTCTGCTTAAGCTCTTTTGAATATTCAACTACTATTGTTGGATCTTCTGCATGCGCCCTGTTAAGGATTTCGCCCAGCTTTTCCTCATCTTTTTCTACCTTAGCCTTGATGGCTGTCCGGAATTTTGAAGGCGGAAATACAATCTCTTCAAATGCCCACTCTTTTGGACCTCCGTTAAGTGTCTGGTTTGTCTTTACAGATTTTAACTTTACTGCACAACCCATATCTCCGGCAACCATTTCCGATACCTTTTCCTTTTTCTTTCCTGCTACTGCGTAAATTGTAGACAATCTCTCCTTTGATCCGTTCTCCGGATTAGTTAAGTCTGCTCCTTCTACCAATTTTCCAGACATTACCCTGAAGAACGAAACATCGCCAAGATGTTGTTCTACAGCTGTTTTATAAATAAAGATTGAGGTTTGTCCTTTTGAATCACAAGGAACAGTTGTTCCGTCTTTAAGTCTTTGGATAGTTTTTTCAGGAGATGGGGCAACATTGATGATAAAATCCATCAGCCTTTTTACTCCGATATCTTTTTTGCCTGACAGGCAGAAGACAGGCATTATATCACATTTAATAAGACCTATCGCAAGGCCGGCACGAATCTCTTCCTCTGTAAGGATACCCTTGTCAAAGAATATCTCCATAAGGTTTTCATCATTTTCCGCTGCCATTTCTGCCAGTGTCTGATGTAGTTCCGATGCCTGATCCATAAGGTTTGCAGGGATTTCACGTTCTTCACGGGTTCCGTTATCGTCCTTGAAGAAGTACATTTTCATCTTAAGGACATCTATAAATGAATTGAATCCTGCACCTGTCTCTACCGGAAACTGTATAAGAACAATCTTGTTACCAAATGCCTTTCTAAGCATCTCTATTGAGTTTTCCCAATTTGCCTTTTCATGGTCAAGCTGGTTTACTCCTATAAGAAGGGGTTTGCTATGTTTATCTGCATAACGGGCAAATATTTCTGTACCAACCTCAACACCCTGCTGGGCGTTTACTATCATTACTCCGGTATCTGCAACCTTGAAGGCCGAGATCACACCACCAACGAAATCGTCTGAACCGGGAGTGTCAATAATATTGAGCTTGTGATCCATGAACTCTGTATAGAGCAGAGTCGGATAAATCGAGCGTTGGTAAATTTGTTCAATTTCGGTATTGTCGCTAACGGTTGTTTTGGCCTCAACGGCTCCTCTACGATCGATAACTTTACCTTCAAACATCATCGTTTCCGCAAGAGTTGTTTTACCGGACTTTGTGCTTCCGAGCAAAACAACGTTACGAATGCTTTGGGTGGGATAGACTTTCATGTTAATTTATTGATTTTATATTCGTTATTGTTTCTTCATCAATAGGGGTATCAAAATTAGTAAAAAAAACTTAACGCACAACATCTTCAAACTCCCTCTCCATTTCCGCTTGTGAGTTAAATCCGGAATATTTCCACAATTCTCTGTATGGAACTCCTCTTTTCAGCAGTCCCGCTGCGTGCTGAATCCTGTACATACCAATTATCTGGGTCAGTTTTAAACCCAGACTTTCGTCAAGTAACCTTTCCATTTCGCTTTTTTGAACATTTAGAAGACCGGAAATGTTCCGGTTTGAAAGTTTGTTGAAAAGATATAAATGTTCAACCTCCATTAATACTAAAAGTTGTTCAACCGGTTTTTGGCTTTCAAGTGTATTCATAACCATTATTTTTTTCAAATTTATGCCAACACCTGTTATAAAAGAAGCTATTTATTGTTATTTGTCTTTTTCTGAAAATGTTTTGTTTATTTCTGTTTTTATAAGACATATATAACATGTTTTGATTGTTTATTTAACACGTTTCACATGTTGTATGTCTGACCAAACATCAATTTATATTTGTTTTAATGGAAAACAGGCTTATCAAATTAAAAATTCAGAATCTTCGTAAGGCGTTGGGGTATACACAAGAGAGTATGGCCAGTAAAATTGGTATGTCTACTAATTCTTACAGTCAGATTGAGCGTGGTAAAACAGTCCTTGTGAGTAAGCGTTTGTTTGACATTGCCAAGGTACTGAACATAGCCCCCGAAGAGCTTATTATTGGATATGTTCCTAAAGAAGATCTTACAGATAGAATAGCAGAAATAGAGAGCATGTACAAGGAGAGAATTGCAAAAGCAGAATCAGAGAATAAAATTGTACGTGTTGAACTAGAGGCTGAAATCCAGCGACTGAGAGCCACTATTGAGTCAAAAGAGAGCATTATAGGGGTTCTCAAGGAGAGTCTGAACAGGTACAATTTATAGTGAAGATTTATTATCTTGCAGTATATTTCAATACTGTAAATTCAACCCCATGAAAAAAGAGGTCTGCCTCTCTCCTTATCTTAATTCAGACGTTCTTGAGGCCGGCTGCGACGAAGCCGGAAGAGGTTGTCTGGCAGGAGCTGTTTTTGCTGCTGCAGTAATTCTCCCAAAAGATTTTTACCATCCTCTACTTAACGATTCAAAACAGATCAGTTCAAGAGACCGGAACCTATTAAGGCCCGTTATTGAGAAGAATGCAATCGCCTGGGCAGTTGCATCTGTAGATAATGAAGAGATTGACAGGATTAACATCTTGAAAGCTTCTATAAAGGCAATGCATCTGGCCTTGGATAAATTGATAATAAGGCCCGAATTCATTCTTGTAGATGGAAACAGGTTCTACAGTTATTCTGACACTCCTCATGCTTGTATAATAAAGGGAGATTCCAAGTTTGCCTCAATTGCAGCAGCTTCGGTTCTGGCAAAGACACACCGAGATGAATATATGCTTACTATAGCAAAGGAGTTTCCGTTATATGGATGGGATAAAAACATGGCATATCCAACCAAGGCTCATCGTGAGGCAGTTGAGAAGTACGGGGTAAGCAGGTACCACAGACTTTCGTACAAATTATTGTAAAATTTCTGATTACGGCCCGCTACTCGTTATTTCTCTTCAACAGCAAACTTACCTATAGCAAAAAGACTTATAACCATAAATACTACAGGAACAACCACTTCCGGCTTAATTGATTTAAACTCTCCAAATAGAGAGCCCATGGATCCCAGTCCGCTTATTAAGGCTTCATGCCCACCGAGTATTATAAATAACACAAGACCTATCAGAGCAAACACCGATATAATCAGTTTTGATCTGTCTACCCTGGGTGCAGGAGCTGGAATGCAATCTAGATGAGCGAAAAGTCTTTCACTGAATCCGTCGTTTTCGATGGTTTGCTTGTGCTCCTTAAAAAACTTATTTATATTTTCATCTTTCATACCCTATTGATTTTAAATGTTCCGACATATGTATTTTTGCCCTGGAGATATGCGATTTTACCGTATTTAAAGGTGTGTCGGTAATTTTCGATACCTCTTTCAGACTCCTGTCTTCCATGTAAAAAAGCAGAATACTCGTTCTCTCTTTTTCGTTTAGTTTTGCAAGAGCCATATATAGCTCCTGGTTCTTGTATTTATTGTCGGATGTCTCCTGCGAAGTTAGTATTTTATCTTCAATCTGAACAGAACTGTATCTCTGACTTACCCTTTTATTGTCGCAATAACAGTTGTAGGCTATCCTGAAGAGCCATGTGGAAAACTTTGAGAATCCGTTAAAAGAGTTAAGATTAAGGTAAGCCTTTATAAAGGCCTCCTGAGCTATGTCGTCACTCAAAGCAGAATCACCGTTGCAAAGGTTTAACAAGAACCGCCGCAGCGGTTCCTGATTGTTTAACACCTGCTTTTCGAACTCAGTCCTGTTCACTAATTATTTTTCTTTATTTTTTCTATTGATAAGATAGGCAATTAGTTGTCCTATACCTATAAACAAAGGAATACATCCGAATGCTGCAAACTTGAATCCTCCAAAGAAGAAGTAGAGTGCCAGAAAAAGGCCTATACCTATTCCAATTGATACCAGTGCACTTGTCAAAGGATCAGATTTTTTAGAACTTTTTTCTTCTCTGGTAAAAAGATCCGGAGATAAATCTTTTCCATGTTCTATTGCTTTTGCAATAAGTTCGTTTCTTGATTTTTCTTTAAAAGCCTTTGATAAAAAGACTATTAAAATAATAAGAACTGCTGTTAAAAAGGGGACTATAATTCCCAATACTGCTTCCATAATTTAGTTGTTTTAATCTGTTTGCCTATTTGACTGAAAATCGTAAAGAAAAGTTGCAGATTCAAAAGAAATTCTTTCCAAATATTTTTTTGCCCCTTTCATTGATCTGCTTCTGTCGCTTTCAATATCTGAGACCGCAAATACCTTTTCAATTCCCGCTGCAGATAATTGCCTTTCATTCAAACTGTTCACCCCACAATATACCCATAGCCTCTTTCTATGCTTTCTTGCTATTTGAGTAATTCCATCAATCAGTTTACCGGAAATGCTCTGTCCGTCTACAGAGCCCTCTCCGGTAATTATAAGGTCCGATTCTTTTACGGCTTTCTCAAGATTTGAGAATTCGGACAATACCTTCCACCCAGGGACGAGTTCTGCACCCAAAAAAGCTGTCAGCGCAAATCCCACCCCTCCTGCTGCTCCGGCTCCCGGAAGGTTTGAGTAAGTTTTTCCCAGATAATCTTCACAAACAGTAGCATAGTTATTCATACCAAACTCCATCTCCTTGAGGACGTTTTCTCCGGCTCCCTTCTGTGGTCCGTAAACCATAGTAGCACCATTCTCTCCTAAAAGAGGATTGTTTACATCGCTGGCAACCATAAAACGGACATTCCTCAAACTCCGGGTCACTTTTGTACCATCAATTTTATTAATCTGCGCAGGAAGAATTGTCTCGTCGCCTTTATAATCATAGAACCTGTACCCCAGGGCTCTAAGCATTCCCATGCCACCGTCGTTTGTTGCACTTCCTCCAATACCAATTAAAATATCCTTCACACATGAACCCTCTATAGCCGCCAGAATCATCTGTCCTAGTCCGTATGTGCTTGTCTTCTGAGGATCGTACTCATTTTCGTTGAGAAGTTGCAGTCCGCAGCATTTTGCCATCTCAATAAATGCCTTGTCTTTAATCAGCAGGTATGGCGCCCTGACCAGCCTTAAGAGTGGGTCACACACCTCTGTATATATCAGCTCTCCTCGTTTGGATTTCTTTATAACGTCTATGGTCCCCTCTCCACCGTCGGCCATTGGGAAAATTTGAATTTCTTGATTTATACCATGTCCGAAGGAACCCTGGAAAAGCCCTTTTCTGATACATTCAGCGGCTTCTTTTGCAGTAAGGCTCCCCTTGAATTTGTCTGTGACAATAAGAATTTTGAGCTCTTCTGCCATTTTTTTCTATTTTTGTTAAAATTATAGAATAATTAAATACAATGAAAAAAATCTGCTTATTAATTTTATCTGCTCTGGTATTTTCGTTCAGTCCGGTTAGGGCAGACGAGGGAATGTGGCTGCTGCCTCTTATTGAAAAACTCAACAGTAAAAAAATGTCTGAACTGGGACTAAAACTTACTGCTAAGGACATATATAATGTAAACAATTCCAGCTTGAAGGATGCTATTGTCCAGTTTGGCGGTGGCTGTACAGGAGAAATCGTTTCTAATGAGGGGTTGTTACTTACTAACCACCACTGCGGATATGGTGCCATTCAAAAACTGAGCACTGTTGAACATGACTATCTTCAGGATGGATACTGGGCAATGAACCGTCAGCAGGAACTTCCTTCGGCCGGCTTGTCTGTTACATTTCTGGAGAGCTTCCAGGAGGTTACAAAAGAGGTTGTCGGTGCCATAGAAGGTGCAACAACACCTGCCGACAAACAAAAGGCATTTGAAGCGATAATTAAAGATCTGACAGCAAAAGCTGTTGGGGACAATAAGTACCTTCAGGCAAAAGTTACATCTATGTATGGCGAAAATGCATACTATCTGATTGTAAGCAAGACCTATACAGATATCCGCTTTGTGGGTGCCCCTCCTTCATCAATAGGCAAGTTTGGTGCAGACACAGACAACTGGATGTGGCCCCGTCATACCGGAGACTTCTCTATGTTCAGGGTCTATGCCGATAAAAACAATAATCCTGCTTCCTATTCACCGGATAACCAGCCTTATGTCCCTAAAAAATCGCTGACAATCTCTCTTAAAGGTGTTGAACAGAATGACTTTGCAATGATTTTGGGTTATCCCGGCCGCACTAGTCGTTTCATGACCTCTTCTGAGGTAAAGCAGACAAGTGACGTTTCAAACGCCATTACTATATATGCCCGTGGTATCCGTCAGGATGTACTGATGAAAGACATGCTTGCCGACCCTAAGGTCAGGCTCCAGTATGCAAGCAAATACTCAAGTTCTTCAAACTTCTGGAAAAAAGCCATAGGGATGAACGAGACCTTCAAAAAGCTAAACGTTCAGGAACGCAGGGCCCAGGAGGAGAAAGAGTTTACTGCTTGGGTGAATGCAGATCCTAACCGTGTTGCAAAATATGGAACTGCGCTTGATAATATTAACAAGGCAATTGCTGAACGCGAGGAGGCTCTGTATCTTTATAAATATCTTACAGAAACGCTTGCCAATATAGAGATTGCCTCAGTGGCAAATCACTACATGGGTGTTGTTGGAGCGTTCAACAATGGCGACAACAACGGGGCCCTCGCAATGGCTAAGTCTCTTGAGGGAAGGATAGACAACTTCTTTATAAACTACTCTGCCGGAACAGACAGAAAGGTGGCAAAGGCTCTTATTAAAGTATTCCAGGACAAAGTAAAGAAAAGTGATCTTCCTTCTTTCTACAATATAATTGACAATGACTTTTCAGGAAACGTAGATGCTTATGTAGACAACTTGTTCGACAAATCTGTTTTCACTTCTAAGGAGAAAATTGCTGCGGCTCTTTCGGCCGGTAAGGATGCAATTGCAAACGATCCTGCTCTGACTTTTGGAAAAAGTATTTTTGACATGATGCCTAAGCTGCAGACAGCTCTTGCAAAATACAACGGGCTATATGCAAGAGGGAACAAAGACTATATAGCCGGCCAGCTTGAGATGAAGAAAGGGATGGCAATGTATCCAGATGCAAACTCAACAATGCGTCTCAGTTATGGAAAGATTCTGAACTACTCACCTAAGGATGCCATTCTTTATGAACATATTACTACTCTTCGTGGTGTAATGGAAAAAGAGGATCCAAACAACTGGGAGTTTGTGGTTCCTGCCAGACTTAAAGAGTTGTACAAAGCCAAAGACTATGGTAAGTATGCTATGAAAAACGGCGAACTGCCGGTAGCTTTTCTCAGCAATAACGACATTACCGGCGGTAACTCCGGCAGCCCGGTCCTGAATGCCAAAGGAGAACTTCTTGGAATTGCATTTGACGGCAACTGGGAGGCAATGAGCGGAGACATTATTTTCGAGCCCACACTTCAAAGAACCATCAGTGTAGACATCCGCTACGTCCTTTTCATCATGGATAAGTTCGGCGGCGCAGGGTATCTGCTGAAAGAGATGAATATCGCCAAATAACTTTGGGGTATTTTTAAAGGTATACGGGGACGCATAATGTGTCCCCGTATTTTTCTAGAAGAAGTCAATAAGTAATTAAAAAACAAACTCTTCTTCTGCCACCCCGAACAGCTCATCCAGCCTTTTAAACACATTATAATCATCCTGCGGTTCGGCTATACCTTCCGGAGAAATTATCAGATGGGTCGGATAGACCTGAATATTATAAAGTTTTGCAACTGTCCCGTCCGCATCAAAGAGGTTGATCAGCTTCTCCATTTTAAAATCCTTAACGGCTTTGCGCCATTTACTGTCTTTGTCTTTACTGACAATGGTTACGACTGCGATATTCTGATGATACTTATCGTAATACTTAATCAGCTCCGGCATTGATTCCAGACACCACCCGCACCCGGTGTTCCAGAACTCCAGCACAACATATTTCCCTTTTAGGGATGACAATGTAATCTCCTTACCGTCGATAGATTTAAGAGAAAAATCGGGAGCAGGCTTCCCCTTAAGTGCCCGGAATGCCTCCTCTTTTATTCGAGCCGCCTTTTCCCATTCCCCCGCTTTCTCTGCATTCCTGACGTTTCTCAAATATTCCTCTCCTATAGGAGTGTTCAAAACCTTATCCTGGAATCGCTCCTTATAGCTCATCAGTTTTTCATTGTCGAATCCGTTCCCATAATCACTTTTAACAATAAATACAGCCAAAGGTGAATCAAGATTCTTCTCAACAAAATCGTTCCGGATCTCTTTTATTGATGCCATTGCTCCTTTTAGCATTTCCTGCCCCGGAGCGAGCGGCTCTCCTGCACTCTTCAGGCGGGCGATTGTCTGAAGAGCTTCATTCCTTTTCCTGTAATTAGGTACGAGAGTGCTGCGAAACAGTGAATACTTCTCAGAAATTGCAGATCCTTTTGCCGAGAAATCTATTGCCAGTCCGTCAAAATGAGCGTCAATAGAGACATTTTCCCCTTTGGAGACAAAGAGCCGGATTAAGTCAGATTCATAACTTGCAATTAACCCTGAAGGTCTTATTGAAGCCAGTCCTCCTAAAGGGAAAATTTCCACTTCCGTAAAGTTTTTGTCAGCAATCTTCAGGGAAAACTTTTTGTTATCAAGCACTACCGTATCTCTGAAAGCATGATCTTCTTCCGGGTTGTTCCGGGAGTCATAAACTTTTGTGATAACAAGCAGAGTGTCGTTTTTCAGTCCGGAAATAGTTCCGGAGATGGTTTGTCCGATAACCCCGTTTACAAAAAACAGGATCAGAAATGCTGATGTCAGAAATGATTTCATTATATCTGGTTTTGATGATTAAATATACTAAACGGATGGATTATGTAAAGTTAAAAAAATGATTTCTTATCTCAACGATAAGGATATGTATTTTGTAAGTCAGCAATAGTTGTCAAGTCTTTAGGTTTTCATCAGGATATTGATGGATCAAATGGGAAAGTAGGTGGAGAGATCTCTTTTTGAGCCGATGAAATAGACATAGGCCAGCAGCGACCCTATATAGTTTCCACTGCAATGTTCATTTTCACCCCATTATTCCTTCTTTTGATTACAAACATATCAATTTCACAAAGCTCCTGTTCGAGATCCAACCCGTATTGGTTAAGACAAGACTTAAATTTGAGTATGTCCTTCTCATTGGCCGGAAAACAGATGTCTATTTCAGATTTTATACCAGTACTGTCAATGATAGGTAACATCTCTTTGCGGTAATGAGAAACCACTGCATTATAAAAATTCCGGAAAGGTTGATTGCGATATACTACCAAGTTAGAATCGCTCGTTATAATGCCCGGGGAGTCTTGTCTGGAAATAAGTTTCTCTATCGATCCATTCTTTTTTAACACCCAACATTTTACTCTCCTTTTTTCTATCGTTCCACAGATGTTATAGATGGTGCCAAAAAAGCGGTTCAAATCTTCCATCATGAGCTGAGGTACCATTTCTCTTAAACCGACCGGTACAATAAGTTCATAACAATAATACTTTTCACGTACTGCAGGTGAATAGGCCGGCACCTCTGGCGGGGGAAGTACTTCTTCTTGTTTGTCGAAATCCAATATACACCTGTTAGCATAAGACAACGGTATATTTTCATAGCGGATTGCAAACTGATATAGCTGTAATATCGTACCGTTTAAAGCTCTGATCTTGAACCGTCCTGAGCTATCGGTAAAAACTCCGGCACCACCTATTCCATCCAGATAACCAGTAAACAATGAATGATACAACAGGTCCTTTGCTCCACCACCATTGTCGTTCAAAAGTAAGGGCTGTGTGAGGTCATAATCAAAATTGAACTTTTTTTCCGGAAAAGATTTTATTTTTCCATTAAGTGCTTGACTTATATTATCTAATGTTACTTCTTTTTCATCAGTTCTGGCAAATATTTTCCCGTCCTTAATCCATACTTCGTGCGGAAAGTATTTACACGGAAATATTTTTTTAAACAACGTATCATTTACAATTGACGGTAATTTTACGTTTCTCTTTCTAAAAAATTGAGATATCGCCTCTTTGGATTGTGGGGTAACCATAATGAATTGGACATCTTTCTTTAAGTCGTGCTGCAGTTGTTCAAATTTAGGAATAGCTTTTATACATACTGCGCACCAGGT
This sequence comes from uncultured Muribaculaceae bacterium, assembly GCA_964599025.1. GTDB lineage: Bacteria > Bacteroidota > Bacteroidia > Bacteroidales > UBA932 > Bact-08. The sequence continues at coordinate 29,338 of CAZREC010000021.1, forward strand.
CGACCAAAAATCAAGTATTATTAGTTTGTCCCTGTAATTTCCCAGAGAAATGTTTACTTCTCCTTCCTGGCTCACAGCTGTAAATGTCATTTTCCACAACTCTTCCGGTACTTTATCTCCAATACTCAACGGGATAATATCTTGTGTCTGCTGCGCCTTTAATGCCGTTTGAATAAACACTAACAGCAGCAGCAAACCTATCTTGTAAATTTTCTTTTTCATATATATAATTTTTTATTCCCTTGGATTTTGCTCAATTCCGTTTGCATCGATAACATTTTTAGGAATAGGTAGTGTGTAATTGATACTATTAGGTTTCAATTCGTAAATAGAACCATTCAGGTTCCTGTACAATGTTTTTGCGGTAGCAGGGTCCAAATTGAGCCGGCGTAAGTCTGTCCATCTTATTCCCCTGTATAATAGCTCCTTTCGCCTTTCCAGCAATACAATACGCAAAGCTTCTTCCGATGTGCCTGCGGTTAAACCACTAAATTTTCCTGTTGAATACCTTTTGCGTAATAAGCTGTTAAGAATAGTCATGGCTGCTTCTGTTTGTCCTTTTCGGGCAAGGCACTCTGCTTTTGTCAAATAGCATTCGCTGATAGCAAGACCATTAAAAAACGAAGTTGAACCATCATAACTCCCCTTATATGTGTTATTGCCGCTTACTATTTTGAACCATGCTCGTTTTCTCAGATCATTATCATTATATGATTTGAACAAAGTACTATCAACAATAAGACGCGAAGTTGAAAATATAGTAGAAGAAAACTTACAGTGTAATATTACTTCGCTATTGAACCGGGTCATCGGATATGATGCCGAAGTATTGAGCGTATTAAAGTCGATCAGACTATAATCTGAATTCAAGGCTAACTCCGAGAACTGCAGAGCCTTGTCATATTCCTGCATAGTGAGGTAAACACGAGACAGCAGAGCATAGGCAGAGGTCTTAACGGGTCTGGTTTTATATGTCTCGAAATCTGGCAACAGATCTTTCGACTCATTCAGGTCTTTCAATATCTGGTCGTATGTCTCTTTTATGGTTGACCGTGTAACCTTCACATTCAAATCGGATGTCAGACGTAAAGGAATACCAAGACCGTCGTTTGTGCCTGCCTTATCATACGGCGGACAAAAGAGCTGCGCCAACTGATAACTAAGCCAGGCACGGAAAAACAGTGCGGCTCCCTTTATGTTATTATACTTAACCTGGTCCGTTATATTAGTAATCCTGTTCAATCCGTCTAATGCGTTATTTGCATAATATATTCTTGCATAGCCATCGTTCCATCCGTAGGAGATTCCGGTTTCAAATATCTCTTTCTTCCATATATATTCATTCTTTAGCCAGGGTGAAGAGAGAATGTTCCAATTGTTATACGTCATATAATAATCGTCCGAACAAACCTCTCCGTCCGTTAGCTGAGAGTAGGACATTATATCTCTGTCAAGCAATGCCCTCATATCATCCAATGTGGAAGGAATAACCAGCTTTTTATCTGGTTTTACCTCGAGGAAATCTTGAATACAAGAGCTTAGTACCATTGTTACCAATAATATTTTTATTATAGAATTTTTCATAATTGCTGTTTTAAAACTGTACTTTTATACCAATTGCAAAAGATCGCGGAGCCGGATAAGAATGGGTAGCATAATCGGGATCAAGCTTGTCTTTATTGGCACGCCATATAATGCCGATATTATTTATATAACCATATATAGATGCCTTATTGAACGGCAACCAGTTGTACCTGGAACGGTTAAGATCATAAGAGATGTTGATGTCCTGAAAGCGAATATGATCCCCTTTCTCCACTAAAACGTCGGAATACATATAAACTACATCCCTTGTGGAACTGGTACCGGGAGCGGGCATAGAGGGAACTTGTGTAATCATTTCGTCGCCTGGTTTGATCCATCGTTTACTAAAATCAGCATGTCCTGTCCAACCATTAAAGAGATTAATGTAAAAAACAGATGATTTCCTGAAATAATAGCCAAATTTATAGCTAATGTTAAAACCAATCTGGAAGTCCCTGAAGCGGAAATTATTCCTGAATGAACCAAAATGCATTGGAAGGGCAGATCCATGATAAACAAGATCATTGGTTGTCAGACGTGACATAATGGTAGTATAATCCTTGGTTAAAAGTCCTCCCACGAATATCTGAGGATCACCATTTTCCGGGTCAAGTCCACCCCATTTCAAGCTGTAAATACTATATCGCGAATTTCCCACCACAGGCGAATATCCGGAGAAATAGCTAGTAATGGAACTATTTTTAAAATCATATCTTGTTATTTCGTCTTTGGCATAACTATAAAGAAGCTGCGCGGACCAATTGATTGTCCCAATTGATTTTTTAATATCCAATTGAACGTCTATCCCCCTGCCTTTCATCGATGCATTGTTACCGGTAAACTCATTCCGACCTCCTACCTCGAAACCTATGGTAGGGTCCAAAGTCGATCTGCCTATCAGATCTATCCCATTTTTGGTATAATACTCAATACTGCCCGACAGTAAACGGTCCCTGGTCTCGAAATCCACTCCCCAGTTAATCATTTTAGTCTTTTCCCACCTGAGGTTGGGGTTAGGAGGAGTTAAAAGCTGAATATAGGGCAGACCTGTAAGGGAAGTGTTACCGT
>CAZREC010000022.1:0-20625 GCA_964599025.1 uncultured Muribaculaceae bacterium
TTGATAATTCTCTCTTTTACCTCATCCGATAATTGAATTTTACATTCATTCCTGAACAGAAGTTCCAAATCTTCAAGTGTGTGATTCTTTAGGGTTATATGAAAACAGTCCATATTGGCTTATATTTTATTATAATTTGTTAATATTTGGCTACAAATATAAACAATAATTATAAATAGCGGTGCAAGGCTTTATCTTGCGTACACCGGGTTTACCCACTTTTACTTTCTCATTTTGCATCTTTTTACTTGACGCGCAATTGCCTTTATGGTCTGTGCACCGCGTTTACCCACTTCACGTTCGATCAGCTAAAAAACAAATGCGGAAACTGAGAATACCAGTATGTACGGCTACAAGTTTCCGCTCGTTGTTTTTTATACGCTGCTCTCTCTGAGTGGGTTCCCAAACGCTCCTATGCAACGCCCATAAAGGCAATTGCACAATCAATATTTATGATGCAAAATGCAGGGTGCCCACACCCTCCTGACAAGCATCTTCAACTCCCGCACCACATTCTTTTTGGGTACACTTGTGGCACGATAAGTGGTAACTCATGATTTATCAGGGCTTTACCCTAGTCGATTGCATTCAGTTTATTTTCCATATATCTGTATGACTGATAATTACCATTTATCGTGCCACTTGCAGAGTCTAGCCCTATGCTTTCATGGCATACTTTTGGTTTTCAGGCAATTATATATCGACGATATTTTTGCCATGTCGTTGATTATCAGCACTTAGCCATGATAGCATAGGGCTGATTATTTGTGCTGTAAAAAAAGAGGCTGCCACATAAGTAGCAACCTCTTATTTGAATATTTACAAATTCTTTCTAGTAACCTGGATTCTGTTGACTTGCTATAGCAGGATTGGCATCCATTTCGCCTTTTGGAATAGGCAAAATTGCTTTGTAGAAAGTTCTGTCTATTGAAATTGGTCGGTGTGTAATTATAACCGCAGGTTTGATAAAGTCATCATTGAAAGTAATAGTTCTGTTAAGACGAATCAAATCAAAATATCTTTGACCTTCGGCAAAAAGCTCTTTGCTCTTTTCATCAATAATCATATCAAGAGTAACTGTTGTTGATGTTGAAGCGGCAAGTGCCGGGGCTCTTTTGCGGATTGCATTAAGATAGGTGGAAGCTTTCACTTTATCCGGAGTTGGCTGGCTAAATGCAGCTTCGGCAGCAATAAGATACATTTCAGAAAGACGAATAACTTTAATGTTAACAGGAGAAGGAAAACCTTTATCTCCCTTAAGATCTGCTCCTGTATATTTCAGACAAGAACCGAATCTGGTTGAAGATGTTTCATCATAATCCATAATTCCCCAGCGAATATCTGTCGGATCCTCTTTAAGTCTGTTAATATAGAAATCGCTTGCCATAAACCAACCCATTGCGCCTGAAATTTTCCCTTTACGCAATAGATAATAGCCAAGAGACCCTGTAAGAAGATCTGCTTCATTTTGATATACTGCCAGTTCAAAAATTGACTCTGTATCAAATTGAGTTGACCATGATTTAACCCATTTATCATTTGCATAAAGCGTATATTTGTTACTTGTGATAACCGTTTCAGCAGCGGCAAGAGCCTCGGGGTATTTGCCCATAGCCAGATTTACCCTTGCCTGAATTGCCTTGTTTGCATAATAGTTAATGAAACCCTTAACGGCAACAGTTCCAACAGCTTTAGAAAGTATAGGCTCTGCATCTGCAAGATCCTTCAAAATTTGTGTATAAACTACTTCCACTGATGCCCTTGTTGGTTGAGCCGTTGCTTCCAGAGGTTTAAGAACAAGAGGAACTCCAAGAGATGATTTATCCATATTGTATGGTTTGCCGTATAGACGAACAAGATCAAAATACATTAAAGCTCTTGCTGTAAGCGCCTGACCCTTGTATTCACTAAGCGTTGCAGATCCTTTACCGTCAGCCTCTATCTTTTCAATATTCATTATCAGGTTGTTTGCCTGCAGAATGTTATTATATAACTGAGACCAGAACCCCGAATAGGAATTTGATGTTGCTGAATGATTGAATACATAAAGGGCATCAAGACCTCTTCCTTGAGAGGCAATAGCGAAATCACTCCCTTTTGCGTCACCGTACATAATAAAGTTCCTTCCATAATAATCCGATGAGGCCATTTTTCTCATCAAACCACCAATTGCCACTTTTGCATCGGCAGCAGTTAATATTGAAGTTTCAGCGTCTGTAGAGTTACTCGGCTTTACATCCAGAAAACCCTCACAAGATGAAAGTAGTACAATGCCCAGTACTATTAATAATATATTTATTTTTTTCATTGTATCACCTTTTTAAATTAGAAATTAAATTCAACCCCGAAGGTATATGTTTTGCCTAGAGGCATTTCCCAGCCTCTGGAACCAAATGCATTAACCTCAGGGTCATACACCTTGTATGCAGCTAAAGTCCATAAGTTTGTTCCATTGAAATATACTCTGGCACTGGAAATCTTAACTTTATTAGTAATGTTTTTTGGAATTGTATATCCAATTGTTACATTTTTAAGTCTCAGATAATCTGCTTTATGCATATGTCTGCTGCTTTTTTGATTTACATCCTCCATATCGGTTGCAAGACGCTGTGGAAGGCTTGCTGTCTTGTTTTCAGGAGTCCATCTGTTGTCGTACTGATCCTGTGACATTATCCTTTCCCAGTAGTATCCGTCATCTGAAACGTCACGACCGGCAGCGTCATATGTATAACCACCCAGTTTGTAGTTGAAATTGAGAGATAGTGACAGACCTTTCCAGTTCAAATCGGTATTAATACCACCAAACAGTTTAGGGTGAACATTGCCGATAATAACTTCAGACGCATCCTGATATCTGTATGTTGCAGGGCGGCCATCAACTGTTGTTGTTGCAGTTTTGTCGTTATTAAGGAACCATACATTTTTACCTGTAGCATCTTCAACACCTGCCCACTCTAGACCATAAAGAGCAAGAGTAGACTGACCTTCTTTGTAGATGAATCTTGCACGTGCATCATCTCCAGTAGGGTCATACCAGATAATAGGCTGTGCAATACCATCATTTCCGCTATAAAGTTTGGTTACAGTTGACTTCACATGAGATGCTGTAATACCTAAACTCCAGTTTAAGTCCTTAGTCTTAATGATATCGCCAGATAAATCAATTTCAATACCATTGTTGTTGATTTCACCAACGTTTTTCAAAGTTGAGTAGAAACCTACAACTCCAGAAATTGGAACTTCCTGAAGCAAATCCTTTGAATCTCTGTTGAAATATTCAACTGTACCGGTGATTCTTTGATCCAGTAAACCAAATTCCAACGCGATGTTAGAAGTATAGCTGGTTTCCCATGAAAGATTAGGATCTGCTATATTGCTTACTCCTCCACCAGGCATTTCCATATACTTATTTGGATATGTAGATAGTGTGCGCCAGCCGTCGTTTGAAGGAGGAAGAGTGCCATTTACACCATAAGAACCTCTTAGTCTAAGGCTGCTTATAATATCTAAATTTGTCATGAACTTCTCTTTGTCTATTCTCCAAGATCCGGCAACAGACCAGAAGTTACCCCAGCGAGCAGTAGGACCTAGTTTTGAAGAACCGTCGCGACGATAAGAACCTGAGACATAATATCTGTTATCGTAGTTATATTCGGCTCTTGACAGTAAAGAGAGCATGCTATTTCCTGAATAGTATGCTGTTGCATCAAGTTTACCTGCAGTAGCAACTGTATGAAGAACACTTGTTGCCAAATTTGTTCCTGAAGCACGCTGGTAATCAAACCTGTTTGATTCAGCTTCCCAACCTGCTAAAACTCCTATATTGTGTTTCTTCGCAAATTCTTTGTTAAAGTTTAATGTCGAAGATGAAACAAGCTTATTGTTGGTTGCACTCATTTCTGAAACCGAACCACCTACACCTGCGCCTGTAAAGTGATTGGCGCTATAATATAAATGGTCATTTGTCTGTGTGTTGTCGTATGAAAAAATTGTCTTAAAAGTTAGATCTGGAAGCAGTTTTACTGTAATAGCCTCATTTGCTGAGATTCTTAGAGTCTTTGAACTGTTTTCCCACTCATTGTTATAATATACAGCATTGTATGCATAACTGCCATATCTGGCTGTCCATGGAAGCCCGGTAACATAGTCAGTTGGCCAATAAAGCCCCCATAACAAGTTTCTTGACTGCAGGAAGTAGTTGTTTCCAGTTGCACGACTGTCGTTAAAACCAGCTTTGCCGCTTTTTGCAATATTGATATTTGTAGTGAAATCTACATATTTGCCAACTTTCTGAGTCAGATTAACCCTGCCTGTAATACGGTCAAAATCATTTATCACACTGCGACCCGTTTCTTTTGTATATGAGAGCGAAGTGTAATAGTTTGAAGCTTCTGTTGCTCCGCTTACAGAAAGATCATAAGACTGATAAACAGCTGTTCTCATTAGTTCACCTTCCCAGTCGAAATATTTGCCGGCTCTGTCCCCACCTATTGTAAGAGATTTTACAGTATTGTCCGGAGCGGTAAAAGTATAGCCATGTTTGTTGAATCTATTGTTCAATTGTTTAAGTGCGTTAGTGCTTGCAACAGCAGCAGTCTTGCCATAAGCATAAATATCTGCATTCCAGAAGTTTTCGTAATACATCTCAACTTGTTGCTCTGTGCTTGCTGCTTCATAGTTATCTGTTGCGAATGAAGGAGTAATACCTACAGAAGCCTTGAAGTTGATATTGGTTCTTCCCATTTTACCTCGTTTGGTAGTTATCATGATAACACCATTTGCAGCCCTTGATCCATAAAGAGAAGATGCAGCAGCGTCTTTCAGAATTGTTATAGACTCAATATCACTAGGATTAATTGTACTCATAACGTTACTCGATGTGTAGTTACCCATATTCGATACGTTACCCGAAACAACAGGAACACCGTCTACAACATAAAGAGGTTCGTTTGAAGCGTTCATTGATCCAATACCCCTTACCCTTATTGATGATGTCGAACCGGCCTGACCGGAATTTGAAGAAATTTGCACACCTGCAACTTTTCCATTCAATGCATTTTCAAAAGAGAGTGTAGGTACATCTTTTATATCGTCGTTTTTAACAACGCTGGCAGCACCGGTAAAGGTTCCTTTTTTTGCCGTTCCATAGGCAACAACCATTACCTCTTCAAGATTCAGTGCATCTGTAGCCAGTGAGACATCTATTACGGCTCTTCCGTTTACCGGAATCTCCTGAGAGATAAAGCCTATATAGGAAAAAATAAGAACGGCATCTTTTGACAGCTTATCAAAAGCATACCTGCCATCAAGATCTGTGGTTGCGCCAACTCCCTTGACACCCTTTACCTGGATGTTTGCATAAGGGATTGGAGAACCATCTTCAGAAGAGGTCACTCTTCCGGCAACCTTCATCTGAGCCATAACCATATTGACAAGCAATAGGGATAAGACGAACAAGATCGTTTTCTTCATAGATTAAGTTAATTTAAGTTAAAAATAAGTTAGTTGGTGTTATGGCTACGAATTTATAACTATTTTAATCGATTTCCAAATAATCTTAAGAAGGGCGAAGCATAATTTACGAGACTGATATTCAGAGTTATGCAAGAATGACGAGCCGGAAAAATATATTCGTTTTCTTACAAAAAGAAATCATTCCTCCATTTTTGATTACGTATTGAAACCTAATCATGAAATATTCTTACACATCGAATGATTTATGATGTAAATATCAAAAGCAAAACGGGCACCTTTTCAAGTGCCCGTATACATTTAATCATGTCTAAAAATCAGTCTCTGCTGAAAGGTTTTCTTTCACCGTCCCTGCGTGGACCCCTGTCGCCATCCCTGCGCGGACCGCGATCATCTCTCCTTGGTCCTCTGTCATCATCTCTCCTTGGCTTGTGCTCGGGTTCGACATAACCTTCGGGTTTTGGGATAAGTGCCTTGCGCGAAAGTCTCATTTTGCCGGTTTTCGAATCGATTTCAAGAAGCTTGACTTCTACTTCGTCACCTACCTTAACAACGTCTTCAACTTGTGCCACCTTCTTCCAGTCAAGCTCGGAGATGTGCAGCAATCCCTCTTTTCCTGGCAGTATCTGTACAAATGCTCCAAACTCAAGAATTGAGACAACTTTTCCTTTATATACTGTTCCGGCTTCCGGAACTGTTGTGATGCCCTTGATCCAGTTAAGAGCAGCCTCCATGTTCTCCTGGTTCTCACCAAAGATATCCACTACACCTGTCTTATCCTGCTCGGTAATTGTAATTGTTGTACCTGTAACCTTCTGAATCTCCTGAATAACCTTTCCGCCGGTTCCAATAACGGCTCCGATGAATTCACCAGGAATTACTATCTGGATTATTCTTGGAACATGAGGCTTGTAGTCTTCACGTGGTTCGCTGATGGTTTTCATCATCTCTCCCATTATATGCAGACGACCCTGACGAGCCTGCTCAAGTGCCTGCTCCAGAATTTCGTATGAAAGTCCGTCTACCTTTATATCCATTTGAGTGGCAGTTATACCATCTTTTGTTCCTGTAACCTTGAAGTCCATATCACCAAGGTGATCTTCGTCTCCCAGAATATCAGAAAGAACAGCGAATTTCTTTGATTTTGAATCTGTTATAAGACCCATTGCAATACCGGAAACAGGCTTTTTAATTTTGACACCGGCATCCATAAGTGCAAGTGTTCCTGCACAAACTGTAGCCATAGAAGATGATCCGTTTGATTCAAGGATGTCCGATACAACTCTTACAGCATAAGGATTGTCCTCACCTGTCGGAACGACAAACTTAAGCGCCCTCATTGCCAGATTTCCGTGACCGATTTCCCTGCGTCCTGTTCCTCTGTATGGTTTTGCCTCTCCTGTCGAGAATGGAGGGAAGTTATAGTGAAGGACAAATTGTGACGACCCCTCTACCAATACTTCGTCTATCTCCTTCATATCCATTTTAGTACCCAAGGTAACGGTTGTCAGCGACTGTGTCTCTCCCCTTGTAAACAGGGCAGATCCGTGAGTAGTTGGCAAATAGTCAACCTCGCTCCATATTGGTCTTATCTCTTTGGTATTTCTTCCGTCAAGACGGATTCCGTCATTCAGAATCATGTTGCGCATGGCCTCTTTCTCAACGCCATGGTAATATCTGTCTATCATGGATTTCTTTGCTGCTGCATCCTCTTCGGAAAGTGTAGCGACAAACTCAGCCTTAAGGGCATCAAACGAATCGCTTCTTTCATGTTTTGACACACCCGATTTTGCTATAGCATAACATTTGTCGTAGCAGAAGTTGTGAATGGCTGCCTGTAGCTCTTCGTCCTTACTCTCATGGCAGTAAGTTCTTTTCTGAGTCTTACCAACCTCTTCCATAAGTTCAATCTGAGCAACACACTGTTTCTTTATCTCCTCGTGAGCAAATTTGATTGCCTCCAGCATATCTTTCTCTGCAACCTCCTTCATCTCTCCTTCAACCATCATTATATTGTCGACGGTAGCAGCAACCATTATGTCTATGTCTGCTTTCTCCAGTTCTGTAAAAGATGGATTAATGACAAACTGACCATCTATTCTGGCTACACGAACCTCAGATATTGGTCCGTTAAAAGGTATATCACTTACTGCCAAGGCAGCAGATGCTGCAAGACCTGCAAGTGCATCCGGCATAATCTCCTTCTCTGCAGATATCAGATTAACTGTAACAAAAACCTCTGCATGAAAATCGTCCGGGAAAAGCGGGCGCAATGCACGGTCAATGAGACGGGAAACCAGAATTTCCGAGTCGTTTGCACGTCCCTCTCTCTTTAAAAATCCTCCCGGATATTTGCCTGCTGAGGCATATTTCTCTTTGTACTCAACAGAGAGTGGCATAAAGTCCACATCTTCTTTTGCGTCTTTGGCACAGGTTACGGCAGCCAAAAGCATGGTCTTGCCCATTTTTACAACTACTGCACCATCAGCCTGCTTTGCAAGCTTTCCTGTTTCGATTTCAATAGTCCTGCCATCGTTCAACTGGATGGTCTTCTTTACTATATTCATATAAATTCTATGCAACTCGTCTCTCCCTACGAGAGTTTATTATTAATTATGTATTCCGCCATACTACCTGCCTCGAGTCGCTTTTTTGACAAGTAATAGATGTTTGATGCAAATATAATCAGATTATTGGTAAGAGTGATATAAAAAAGGGTGCCACCCGGACACCCTTTTTGTGCTTTATTTACGAAGGTTAAGAGCCTTCACTATATTTCTGTATCTCTCGATGTCTGTTGCCTTAAGGTAGTCCAGAAGACGACGTCTTTTACCAACCAGTTTCAACAAAGATCTTTGAGTGTTGTAATCTTTTTTGTTGATTTTTAAGTGACCGGTAAGGTGAGCGATACGGTATGAAAATAAAGCTACCTGACTCTCTGCTGAGCCGGTATCTGCATTAGACTTTCCGTATTGTCCGAAAATCTCTTGCTTTTTCTCTGCTGCTAAATAAGTTGCCATTGTTCTAAGCAATTGATAATTATTGTTGTTACCCCAAAATCGGGACCGCAAATATAGGCAAATATTTTCACTGCACAACAATTTTCTTAAATTTGTGGCATTATGCACCTAATATTGCTACCAATATGATTAAGTTCGAAAAAGCTATAGAGATTGTTCTTTCGCATACCCTTGAAACAGATAAGGAGATAATTCCTCTTGCAGGGTCAGCGGGCCATTTTCTGGCATCTGATATTTACGCCGACAGAGACATGCCTCCTTTCAACAAGTCGGCCGTAGACGGCTATGCATGCAGAGGAGAAGATACTGCGAAGAATATGAGGGTGATTGAGAACATACCGGCAGGATATTCTCCAAAATTAAAAATAACAGAGGGTTGCTGCAGTAAAATAATGACAGGGGCCAAGCTTCCCGATGGAGCAGATACTGTCATTATGGTAGAAGAGGTAGAGGATGCAGGCGATTTTATCAGATATGCAAATCCCGACGGAAAAAAATTAAAAAACAACATTTGCCTTAAGGGCGAAGATATTAAAGAGGGTGAATTCGTACTGGAGACCGGCACATTCATAAAACCACAGCATATTGCAATACTGGCAGCAATGGGGACCAGCAATGTTCCAGTTTTTAAGCCACTGAATATAGGCCTTTTAAGCACTGGTGACGAAATTGTAGAACCTGATATTGTGCCTGATGAGGTTCAGATAAGAAATTCGAACGGCTGGCAGCTGAGGGCGCAGGTTAAGAGAAGTGGAGCAGTTGCCAACTATTACGGCATTGTGCCTGACAATGAAAAAAAACTTAAAGATGCTATTGAAAAGGCGCTTGTAAATAATGATATTCTGGTTCTGACCGGTGGGGTGTCTATGGGTGACTTCGATTTTGTCCCTTCTATCATTAGCAGCCTTGGATTCGAAATTCTTTTTGACAAGGTGGCCGTTCAACCCGGTAAACCAAGCACATTTGCAATAAAGATGGCACCGGGCTCTAATAAGACAGAAAAGGTGATTTTTGCCCTGCCCGGCAACCCTGTGTCATCTTTCATACAGTTTGAATTACTAATAAGACCGTTCATTTTCAAATCTATGCATTCAAACAATCCTGTTATATGGTTTGATATGGCTTCAGCTCAGGAGTACAAAAGAAAACACAGAGAGAGAAAGGCTTTGATTCCGGTAATTGCATCTCCTGACGGGACGTTCACCGTTATTAGCTATAACGGATCGGCCCATATTCTTGCTCTTGCCAAGGCTAATGCGATTGCTGAGATTCCAGAGGGGATTTCTTTTATAGGAATTGGAGATAAACTTCGGGTATTCTTGCTTCAGTAATGGAAAAAATAATTAAGCACCCGGTTATCGGAGTTATTACAATAAGGAAAAAGGTTGGCAACAGAAATATCCGTATAACTGTCCACCCTGTCAAAGGGGTTAACGTATCAATTCCTTGGTTTACAAGATTTTCCTCCGCAGAACGTTTTATATATGAACGGGAGGACTGGATAATTTCCAGCATAAAGAAACAAAAGGCAAAGAGCGAAAAAAAATCAATTCCTCTTGGAGAGGGTCATACCATTACCACTATTAAGAGAGAGATAAGATTCTTTGAGGTTGATGGGGCCGTGAAGATAAGGGTAGCTGTATCTCCGGGTGTAGGGAAGATAGAGTATCCTCCAAAATCGTCTAAAGAGGAGTTGGGGCTTGCCGTTCTAAAGATTCTCAGACATGATGCAAAAGAGTATTTACCTGTGAGAACAAATGAATTGGCAGAAAGGCACGGATTCACAGTCAACAGGGTTAGCCTTAAAAGCAATAAAACGAACTGGGGAAGTTGTTCAAAGCTTGGCAATATAAACCTGAACATCCATCTTATGAGGCTCCCGGTTTATATTGCCGACTTTGTAATTCTCCACGAACTTTGCCACCTGAAGCATCATAACCACGGTGCGGAATTTCATAAATTGCTCAATAACCTATGCGAAGGCAAGGAAAAACTCTATTCGAAAGAACTTCGCACCTACCGCACAACCATTGGGTACTAAAGTTATTTATCCAATATTATCGAAAATTGTCTGGAAGTAGGTGGAGTGCACATTTGATTGGTGCAGGCCATATATTTTACAGTGAAATTCACGGTCGTCTTTACTTCAGATTTCAATTTTAAAGCTTGCGTAAAAGTTGCTCCTTTAGAATAATAGGGGATCTTTTCTCCATTTTTTTGTTCTATCCCTTTTTCCCTAATTACACCGATTAATTCTACATTACTATTTTCTTCAAAAATTATCTGGGTCGGCATATTCAAACCAGCATCACTTTCTTGTTGAGGATAGATATGCCATGGCTCCTTTATTGTTGCCTGTATTTTTAGTTCATAGGTCATGGAACCAATTTTTGTAGTGTCTATTTTCCATGACACAGGGTGGTTATTCTGGGCAAATCCTAAAAATGCCGTCACACTCATTATTAATAAAAGAAAAATTCGTTTCATATTGTTATTCCGCTCCTTTACGGGTTATCTCTACCATCTGTACAACTTCCTCTGCTGCAGCCTCATCTGTACCGCTAAAACCTTCCAGTTTAAAGTGTATCCTACCTTTGCCATCAATAATGAATTTAGCAGGGATACCACTTACTTTAAAAGCAGTAACTGCCGGCGGCCGTTTAGTAACAGGATCTATAGTATCCATATACAAATCGAATTTATAATTCCGTTTACTCAAGAACTGCTTGGCATCTGTTAACGGGTCTGCTACACTTTCCCATGTATGAATAAACAGGAATTTAACATCAGGGTCATTGGCATACCGGTTTACGGCTATTTGCATGGCAGGGAATGATGCAACACACGGACCACACCACGTAGCCCAAAAATCCAATACAATGGTTTTACCTTTAAAATCAGCCAGGGTCACTTTTTTGCCGTTAACATCAGTTACATAAAAATCCGGAGCAGGTTCGTTAATCATCAGTTTTTCAACATGAGATATAATATCTTTGACAAATCCTTGCTGAAGAGTGGCAATAAAGGCATCAACATCCTTGCCCGGATTTAACTTTTTGTAACCCGCTTTTACCTGGTCAATATATCTTTTTTCATTTTTACCCTCCTTTACTACATTAATCAAGACAGGCAGAGCCTCTTCATAATTTCCATCTATGCTCGAAGATAAATAAGCATAGTTTTCCACAAGCTCTTTATCACTGTTTTTCAAGCTTTTGTATGCTTCTGAAGTATGTTTATACGCTTCAATATCATTCCCGGCTTTAAAAAGGAGTTTGCCATAATTATTGATATACTCATCATATACTATTTTGGGCTCTATCTTCATAGGTACACTTAGTGTGGTTTGTCCCTTAAGTTTTTTAACTCCGTCCAATTCTTTAGTCGCAATATCCAGAGCCAGGGTGTTATTAACAGGAGCTATAATATCGAGCATCATAGAGATGACCGCTACCCTGTATACAGGATCTTCTATTAAATTGATAAACTGGAACGCTTTGGTTGTATTTGGAATCTCGGCATATGCAAGAGCTACCAATGCTTTTTCAATATCCAGATTAACATTCGGATTCTCTCTCTCCATGGTATTAAAAAATGCCTCCGTCTCTTCCGGACCACCTTTTATGCTAAGGAAGGAGCTTATTCTTATATTCTTTGCATACTGACTATCAGGATATTTCTTAAGAAGCAGTTTGGTAGCGGTAGCCTTTTTAGACGAGTCTGTATTAAAATACTGTATTAATAAGTCTAAATCTTCTGCATCGCCATTCTCAAGGGCTTTTATCTTTTGTTGTAAAACCTTTTGATCGGTTTCATTTCGCATAGCTTCCAGTTTTTGGTTTACATTCCCGTTTTGTTGCGCAATTAAGTTTAACGAAATAACCATTAAAAAGGCTAAGACAATTTTTTTCATTTTTATAAAGTTTGAGAATTCTTAATCGGATACACGAGCCTTTACAATTTCCACCATGGCTTTTAACTTATAGTATTCTCTATCTGTAGAGCCTGCATACCCAGAAGAGTAAAACCTGATATTACCCATTGGGTCAAAAACTATTTTGGTAGGTGTTCCCTGAATATCATAAGCTTCATTTGGTTCGTCTTGCAACACATCAAGAGTAATTCCTTTTTTGGCAACAAAACTTTTGACTGTTTCTTGCGGCTCAAAAAGGTCGATTACAAATAGCTGAAAAGGCTCTTTTTTATAATCAGCTACAACTCGTTCAAATCCCGCAAATGCAGAAACACATGGAGTACAAATTGTTGACCAGAAGTCTATTACTAAAATTTTCCCTTTATAATCTGCAAAGTGAACCAACTTGGTACTTAG
Organism: uncultured Muribaculaceae bacterium; assembly: GCA_964599025.1. Lineage (GTDB taxonomy): Bacteria > Bacteroidota > Bacteroidia > Bacteroidales > UBA932 > Bact-08. The sequence continues at coordinate 12,823 of CAZREC010000022.1, forward strand.
ATCCGGAAGTGAAATATTATAAACGTGCTGTTTGGCGGTAAAAAGAGTCATTTTTTCAGTACTGTTAGGCATTGAGATAAACCCTTTAAATGGAATATTGGCATCTGTAATATACGATTCTTCTACCTCTTTGTAATACTTATTATAAGCCTCCTCCTGTAGGGAGCTTATTAATTTATCACAGCCTTTATCACTTCCATATACTTTGATATAGATATTTCTTAACGTAGCTATTAAGGCTGGATTTGAATCTGCATGTCTTACAGCATTGGTTAGTGTGTCTAAAGCCCTTTTATTCTCTCCAGAAGCAGATAGAACAGTAGCATACCGCTTATAATAATTGGCTTTTGAATCCTTGAAATATTTAATTTCCCGATCACCCTTAATTACTGATGCCTTTTCAATACTTTTTTTCGCAACCTCTACATTACCCAATTTGGCGTTAGCCATTGCATTTATCTCCAATAATACCTGTAGCCTGCCTCCGGTCATCTCGTCATTACCGGCATTCTTTTCGATTCTATATATAAGATCTTTGGAGGCCTGCTCAACTACGCTCATATGCTTGTTGTCATTTTCCAGGTATTCCAATGCATACCCAAAGTAAAGCAGATTGACGAACGAAATTTCGGGATTGCTCTTCATATAGAAATTGTACTTTTCCAAATTACCTTTAGCCAGCCAGCCGGTTGCCAGGGTTGTAAGGTACACATCTTGGTGGGCAGGTTTTGTGTTATCTGAAGCGGCAGCCTGAAGCATCTCGTTGTAATATTTTTCCTGGTCTTCAACCTTAACAATCAGATTAAAATCATCAAAATTATATTTTTTTTGTGCTTGCTGTTGGGCCCACGCAGAGTTGGACACAAATAATATCATTAGTATTATTAATTTTTTCATGTTTGGATTTTTATCTTTAATTTATTTGAACAATTCAGCAAGTCTGTCGTGTAACGCCTTGCCTCTTAAGTTTTTACCAATGATCTTGCCATTAGGATCAATGAGTACATTTGCAGGAACACTGTAAATTTCATATAGTTTGACAACTTCGCTTTGGTCAGCTTTAAAATCACATAACTGTTTCCATGGAAGTTTGTCATCAACAACTGCCTTTTGCCAACTACCTTTATTGCTATCTAATGAAATACTGATCACCTGGAAGTTTTTGTCTTTATATTTTTCATAGGCAGCTAATACGTTTGGATTTTCTGCACGACAGGGTACACACCAACTTGCCCAAAAATCCACTAACACATAGCTCCCTCTGTAAGTTGAAAGTGACGTGGGGTTTCCCTCGGCATCATTCACGGTAAATTCAGGAGCTGTTTGATTGCCTGATACAGCTAACTTTGCCTTTTTCAATTTCTCTACCCAGCCTAAGACTTTCTCTGAATTTTGCATTCTATTGCTTAGAGCATTGTACATAGGTTCAACAATATTTGGCTGTATTGAACTTTGCGTATAGAGATCCATCAAATCAACGCTTACATAATGGTCCGGGTATTTTTTTACAAAGCAAGTAACCAGCTCTATTAAGGATTCCTCTGTAAATTCACTGCCTAAGGCCTTAGACCGTTCTACGCACATCTTCTCGTAATCCAGCCAGGCAATCTCCTCTCTGCCACCACCTGTATAAGATGCCATTCCGGCATTATCAAATGTGATATTGATATTTCCATCCAGATAGAATAACGCCACATTTTTCATGTTATTCCCATCTTCACTTGATTGGTTTTGGCGACCTTGAGAACTCTCCGGACGAGGGATGATTAAATTTAACTCTGCAAGTTGTGGCCTTCCAATAGATCCTTTGAACTCAAATTGTCCATCCTGAATAGCTGTGGTATCCGATTTATATGGGCCGCCTTTATCGTCATTGGGATAAGACATTATAGCAATATTCGCCTTAATGGATGTTGGAACAATACCTTTTATAGCATAATTGGTTTGTGCTTTTAACGAGAGTGCAAAAAAGCAAATGAAAGTAAATACAATTAATTTTCTCATATAAATTTTAGATGGGTTTTATCAATATACGTGATTATTTAAGTTGCCGCACATGATATTGTTTTACCTAGTGCGGCAACTATTTTACTTATTCATTTTGAGCATAATCGGGATTCCAAATCATTACCGAAGGAGGTATACGCATTGTGAGCCTAGCCTTTGTAAGAGTATATGTATTGGTACCATCTGTTCTGGTATAGTATTGTTTAAGATCCTGAAACAGCGGATCATCCCACAGACGACGCATATCGTACCAGATTATACCGGTTCCGAAATTTTCACGGATGCGCTCCGCCACTGTGAATTTAATCAAGTCATCCTTAGTTGAGACAGATGAAGGAATATTTGCCTTATCAACAGGCATACGATTGCTTCTAAGTTCATACAAAACCTGTTTAGCTGCTGCAAGATTTCCAACTCTTGCAAGACATTCGGCATACATAAGGTAAACATCCGGCAACGAGATCCCATCATTTGAATTCATGTTTGTCATATTGGTATAATACCTTTCTTGGGGGCTAAAGTCAGCGTAAGCTGTCATCCATGATTCTACACCACTGAACAAGGCAAGGCGATAATCGGATGCATCGAAATACTTCTGCATAACATCTGCTCGTAATGTGCGAAGAGGAGCACCTAAGATAAGTGGGCCCAATGCAGTCCACAGATTGGGCATGCCAAGAATCTCGTAAACATTTTCAGGACTGACTTTTAAATTTGGATAGTCATATATTTCACCGCTTTCTTTATCTATTTTCTCATTAAAATTAATAAGTGCCTTATTGTTGTCACTGTCCAGAATTGATTTTGCAGCTTCCAGATATGGCAAAGCCTTATCATAGTTGCCCATCATCCAGTGTACCTTACCAAGCATTGCATTACCTGCCGCATGGAATATTCTTTTTGAATGAGCCGGCCGTTTGGGCAAGTAAGGGAGTGATTCCGTCATCTCGGCTATGATATACTCATAAACATCCTTTACTGAACGGCGACTGAAATCTGTCCCCACTGTAGATGCCTTGGTAATTATCGGAACACAGAGATCAGTAGCAGAGGTGGCCTGATTATAAGGTTTTCCAAAGTATTGAGCCATCATATAGGTAAACCATCCGCGCATAAAGCGAGCCTCGGCCTTTACTGCCAATTTCTGGGATTCAGTTCCGTCTTCTGAGTCCATCACCTCATTCACAACTACATTGAATGTATAAAATCGGGAGCAAGGTTCGTTCCATTCTCCACATTGATCATCAGTTCGGAAAATGTCTGCTTGCCATTGAAAAGCTTTAGCTGCATTGTATCTCTCATAAATATAGAAAGATGAGAATCCTGTTGCATCAATAGTATGTTCGAAAGTACCATAGTGATATACAAAAAGACTGCTTATTTCAGCACCATATAAAAGTCCTTCATAATGAGATAGTTTATGTGGCACATCGGTCCCTCGGGGTTTAATATCAAGATAGTCAGAGCACCCTGTTATGCTACCGATTATAATCACTAAGGTTAAAAATGATATAATTTTTTTCATTTTCTGATAGATTTAAAATTCAATTAATAAACTTGCCGAAATGGATGGTTTGTATCGGTCATAACGAGAGCCTCCACGGAGACTGAATGCCTCCGGATCAATACCTTCCTTATTGAACCCTATAGTTAATAGGTTACTGGCCTGTACCCTAACCTTTATGCTTTTTGTATTGATTTTCTGACACACTTTTCCTGGTAAGTAATAACCAATAGAAAGATCTCTGAATTTGATATAAGATGCATCTAATATATTAATATCGGAATAGATTGGGAATAAATACCCCCCATCACGGTCAGCAGCATCTGCCATTTTATAAAAAGATGGGATATTGGTCTGCTTTTCATCTCCCGGCTGGCGCCATCTTTTGTCAAAATCATTATGAATATCCGATGTAAAGCGGAAATCTGTCTGTGTATAAGTATCATTGCGCATTTTATGGCCCATATTAGCCACTAACATAAAAGAGAGCTCAAAATTTTTGTAGCGTAGAGTGTTTGTCATTGAACAAGACCAAGGAGGGACAGTTGTTCCCATATAGGCAACAGCTGAAATATCGTCAATATCTTGTATTGTACGAACTATATTTCCTTTAGAGTCATATACTCTGGCTGCTCCATCGACAGGATCAAGACCTGCCCACCTGTATGCAAATAGTGTGTTTGCCGGGAGTCCTTCTACATATTCTTTGGACACATAGCCAGCTGGACTAGATGGAGCCGGGAAGTACATTTCTACTATATTATTCTTGTTATAGGAAAGTGCCAAGCCTGTATCCCAGACAAAATTTTGCAAGGACAAATTACGATTGTTCAATGAAACCTCGAAACCTTTATTTGTCATTGTTCCTATATTCTGGAATACATAAGTGTAGCCTGTAGATGGATTTACCGGGCTAGAAGCTAAAAGATCGGAGGTCTTTTTATCATACAGATCAAACGAACCGCTTAGTTTGTTTTTGAATAAACTGAAAGAGGCTCCTATATTCCATGTCCTGGTCTTCTCCCATGTGAGCTTATCGTTGGCAGGTGTAGATATAACATATCCTAGTCCAAATTCGCTATATGAAGGATCTGATGTTGCGTTAATAATATTATACGGGCCCCCTTGCCCGGGTGAAGGCGAATTTCCTGCAAAACCGAAGCTTGCTCTGATTTGTAGATCATTAATCCATGAAATATCTCCCATAAATTTCTCTCGTTTCATATTCCACATTCCTCCTATTGACCAGATTGGCTTGAATTGAATACTCGGATCGCTACCGAAAAGATTGGACTGGTCAACACGTATACTGGCATTCAGAGAATATCGGTTATTATAAGTATATGCAGCATTTGCGTAAAATGAAACAAAGCGGTAAGTAGCTTCACCCTGACTGTACCTGTTCGAACTAAAGAAGTTGCGGCTGTTGCCGAATTTGTTTAAAATCGGGTTATTAACCCCTTCTACGTTTATAAAGTAATCATCAAAGAAAATATTTTGCATTGTCTGCCTGTCATATCCGCGCATCGAGGAGGAATTGTTTCCGCTTTTTGTCTGGTTGATCTCTTGTCCCAGCAGAGCAGTAATCTGGTGAATACCACCTTTAAATGAGTTGTCATAACTTAACTGGTTCCGTACTGTGTATGAATCTGCAAGGGAGTTATATGTTCTGAAATAACCACCGGACGAAGGCAGATAGGTTGTACCGTCTTTTGAAGTTGCATAAACACGATCCAGACGGACATTGTATGATTCCGACGGTGTATAAGTTTCACTCTTCCCATTTGAAATATAATCCGAGAAACGTCCTTCATAATTAAGTCCTTTCATAATTTTAATTGTCAGACCTGCACTTGTGCGAATATTCGATAAAATGGACTTCTGAGTTGTATTATTAAAATCTTTAATAGGGTAGTAATCCAGATTTATACCGGATAAATTCTGAGCATTAATTCGTACGCTTTCATTGAGCAGATAATTTGAGAAAGAGAGTGCATTGCCATTTTCACCATAGAATACTGCATACGGAAGTCCGGTAAGACCTGTAGCTCCGGAATTATCATCAAGCGAGAACTGGTTGAGATGTGATTTGTCTGTTCTGTATGATGCATTCAGTGTCAGGTCCAGATTCATCCATTTTGTGATGTTTATATTCTCCCTCGCATTGATTCGATATTCGTTTGATCGTTCTTTATAATTATCCAGCTGCCCTTGATAGCCCAATGAAACATAAAATGTCTGAATGTTATTACCTCCGGAGAGTGATACAGAGTGGTTCGTTAGCCACGAGTTACTCATAAGATATTTTTCATAATCCTTACGACCGTTAAGTTCTGAAAGTCTTTTAAGTTGAGCATCGCATTCAGATTTGCTTATTTCACCCAAATAATGCTTGTATAGTGGAATTTCATGAGGCAATACTGCATTTTCAATACCTGTGCTGATTGACGACCATGGATAGCCTATTGGATCAAATACCTCCGATGCATTCTTAATAAACATGCTGCTGGTCATTAAATCTTTGTATGAATAATCAGGCATTCCTTTATAAGTAAATGAACCATTATAGGAAACATCGGTCCGGTCACCGCGGGATCCGCTTTTTGTTGTAATAACCACTACGCCATTTGCAGCCTGTGCTCCCCAGATTGATGCAGCAGTCGCGTCTTTAAGAACTGTAACATTCTTAACATCGTTTCCATTAAGAGTACTTTCGATCATCTCCGATGGAACTGAGACTCCGTCAACAATAAATAATGGTTTGCGATTGGAATTAATTGAAGTTATACCACGAATAAGATATTTATCTCCTTCGGCGCCAAGGTTGATTCTAAAACCCGCTATAATTCCCTCGAGACTCTCTATTAAACTTCCTCTGGCAATTGCTTTATCCTGAAATTCGGCTCCTTTGACAATAGCATATGAACCGGCACTGCGTTCTTTTGAAATTGTCTGATAACCAGTCACGACAACTTGATCGAGAATGACGTTATCGGCTATCATAGAAACATCTATCCGTGAAAGTGAACCGATTGGCAAAGTGTTACTGACCATTCCTAAATACTTGTATGTTAGTTTTGTTTGAGGATCGTCCTTAACTGTTATGCTATACTCACCGGACAAATCTGTATAAGCCGATATTGATGTCCCCTCTGCAGTGACTAGTACTCCAATTAGCGGAGAGCCGTCTTTTTCAGTAATTTTTCCTGAAACTACCCTGGATCCGACATTAGACTGAGAAGTAGCAGCCTCTTTGCGAAGTGATAAAGCCACCTGTTTATCTGCAATTGTAAAGGTGATTTTTGTCCCTTTAAATACTGCATCTAAAACTATTTTTATATCACTACTTCGAATATTTACCGAAACCTTTTGTTTGGTATCAATTACAGATCCAGCATATACGAACTTATAGCCGGTTTGAGAAGTAATTGTTTTTAAAATAGTTTCAAGTGGAACATCTGTCTGATTTAGTGTAATAGTCTGTGCCTGGGCTTCTGTAGACAAGCACATCAACCACATTGACAGAACGATCATGGTCGTATAACGTCCAAGAATTCTAAAGATTGAAGTTTTTTTCATAAATTTTTGTTTTGCAATTAACCTATATACAGTTTTAAAAAAAACTTACCCCAAAGAATGAGGTAAGTTTTTTTTTGCATCCGACAAATTGTGTTTTACACTTATTTCGAAGACATACTTAATCTAACCTTATTGCCTTTGATATCATAGGAAATATTTGTACTTATTTCAAGTAAATTCAGTACTTGTGTAACAGATTCTGACTCGAAGTCAGCAGTGAAGGTGTGTTTGTAAATAGCTGGATTTTCAACCGTTACCTGAATACCAAACCAACGTTCCATTTTGCGCACAACCTCGGCCATTGGTGTATCTACAAAACGCAGGTTTCCCTCTTTCCATGCTATTGCATACTTCGTGTCAGCGGTAGTGTCCCGTTTACTTTCCAATGTTTGGTAATTTATTATGACCTCCTCATCTGGTTTAACTGTTATTATCTCATTATTCTCCTCCCGAATCAGCTCCAACGAACCTTTGAGAAGTGTCAATTTCATATTATTGTCGTTTTCATAACAAGAAAGGTTGAATTGTGTGCCTGTCACCCTTACTGAAATTGATTTCGGGGTAGTAATTATGAAAGGAGATGTTTTATCGGATACAACATCAAAATACCCCTCTCCTGAAAGGTATACCTTGCGGTTATTTTTCCCGAAGTCTTTCGGAACATCTAAAAAACTACCACTGTTTAGCCATATCTTTCTACTATCAGGAAGAGT
>CAZREC010000022.1:20635-30555 GCA_964599025.1 uncultured Muribaculaceae bacterium
GAGTCAGCATTGCTTTTATACCTGTATTAACTTTATATCTGACACCTGTTGCAAGCTCGTAAGATGCAATTGATTTATAATTACTCTCAATACCTCTTTTTTCATTGACCAGATCATAAATGAACCATGCAAATAATGGTATAAAGAGCACAGCGGCGATTTTTGTCAGTAAATAAATGAACTGGCGTTTCGGTTTTCTATTGTTTAATAATGTTTTTACACTTGGACTGTAAGGTAGAGTAGCAAGAATATGCTTGTTTTTCAAACGGGCATATTCCTGCATAAGTATCTTGTCTGACGAAATTTGTTCGAAGAACTTTTCTCTTTCATCAGGAGAACATTCGCCTTTTATTATCCTTAATATGTATTCTTGATCCATAAATTTATGTCTGATTATAATACAGAAAAAGGAGTATCCAACCCTTAAAAAATATGAGATACCCTTTTAATTTTTTTCTTAAAATATTTAATGATATTTTCATGTGATATTCAACACCGGTTAATGACAAGTTTTTCGCCTTGGCTATCTCCTTGTTGGTCATCCCCAATTTACGACTCATAATGAAACTGCCTCTGACCGAATCCGGAAGGTTTTCAATAGTGCGGTCTATGAGATCTATCAGATCGAGAGTTTCCAATTCTGCATTTAGAGAATCGTCACTCAAAGCATTTATATTCGCCTTAATTTCGTTTAGACTAATTGAATTCAGCGATGATGACCGTGTTTTCAGCTCATTGATTGACTTGTTTCTGGCTATGGTATATAACAAAGCCCGGATATTTTTTTCAGGATCAATTATTTCCCTTTTCTCCCAGAGAGTCAGAAGTGATTCTTGCGCTATGTCTTTTGCCAAATCAGGATCATGAAGATACCCATTAACAAAGTATACGATATTATCAAACTCCAACTTGAAGAACAACTCGTACGATTCTTCATCTCCATTTCTGATTTTCTGCGCAAATATGTTCTGGTTTTTTTTCATTAATGACTGGAGTATCTGCAAATATATATAAAATCACTATTGTCCGACAAACAGATTGATAGATACTTTGCAGCCGTATTGGCAACATATTGATTAGTTGACTAATGCATAGGTGTGGGTATTGTTTTGATAATTGACCCCGGCTTGCGTTCTAGAATGAGTTTTTAAAAAAAACGTAAGTGGGAGATTCCGGTGTTTATACCAGATCTCCCACTTCTTATCTTAAACAGGCAGCAGGGTAAACAATGTGCGTCCCCTTGTACCCCTTCTTATTTTGTCAGCTCACTGATTCTTACGAAAAGAGCATCAACTCCTTTTAAAAGATCAATATTAACAGCCTTGTAAGAATCCTTCAGGTTCTTTCTGTCGGGATGGTTAACCCGTGAATAAAGATTGTTTCTGAGTTCAATTGCATCGTTCATGATCTCTATTGCTGCCTCACTTTGTTTTGTTGGATTTATATAGATAAATGTCCAGCAATCAGATATTACCTGAGCCAGCAGGAAGTCGATATCTTTTTTAACTACTCTAAGATTTGCCATAATTATTATTTATTTCGTGCAAAGGTAGGAAAAATAATTGACTAAAGCTTCACTACTCCTATTCCCGGCAACTCCGACAGAGTAACCTTGCCGTCAACAATCAACATTCCTTTAAACACATCATTTGAGATCAGAAGGTTTCCGTCCAGATCTGCCCATTCGGTTTCCGGAGCAATCTGTGCAGCAGCAGATATTGCACAAGATGTTTCTGTCATACAACCAATCATGAGCTTCATGTGCAGTGCTTTTGCCAGAGTAACCATCTCCCTTGCCTCACGCATACCGGTACATTTCATGAGTTTGATGTTTATTCCGTTATACGCTCCCTTAAGCTTTGGAATATCTGTCAGCCTCTGACACGCCTCATCGGCAATAATTGGAAGAGGACTGTTTTCTGTAACCCAGGCCGTTTCGTCCAGTAACAATTTAGGCATTGGCTGCTCTATCATATTTACATTCTTCTCGTTGAGCCAGTTAATCATTTCCAGTGCATAGTGCTTGTCCTTCCATCCCTGATTTGCATCTACGCATATAACGGTATCCGTTACTGAACGAATGGTATTAATCATCATCTTATCTGTGGCTTCATCCCTTCCAAGCTTAACCTTGATAACCTTATACGGCGATGCCTCTCTGGTTTTTTCCTTAACTACTTCCTCTGTATCGAGACCTACAGTGAAAGAGGTGTTAGGTGTGTTTGCAGGATTGAATCCCCATATCTTCCACCAGGGCTGCCCGAGTATCTTGCCAACAAGGTCATGCAAGGCAATGTCAACAGCTGCTTTGGCTGCCGTATTGTTGATTGCTATTGCATCTACGTAGGCAAGTATGTCCTGTATTTCAAAAGGAGAGCTGAAACGCGAAAGGTCTACTTTTTTAAGGAAGTCAATAACAGACGCTTGTGTCTCTCCAAGATAAGGAGGCATTGCGGCTTCTCCGTAGCCAACATATCCGTCCCAGGTAATTTCTGTGAGAACCAGCTGGGTGGTGGTTCGTGATGAGTTTGCAATTGTAAAGACATGCCTCATCTGTGCATCATATGGCCTGAATGAGAGAACCATGGTTTTACTGCCGCCTTTCATTGCTCTTCCTCCTTTCTGAGCAAAAAGATCGAACGGATTAAATATAGTGGCCGCAGCTGTCAGCAGTCCGGCTGTTTTGAGAAAATCTCTTCTGTTTGTCACTTCTTTCATTTTAATTTGCTTGTTTAGGAAAATACCAAGGATGGTTCTTTATGGATATTATATCATTGTCAACATCAACTTTTGTAAGAATTCTCCGTGCGCGCACCAGTCGTTTTGAACCCGTATAATAATTTGCTGCCTCAGGAATTAGTGAGTTTATTCCCACACAATTTGATGAGTGGATGAATTCTCCACCGCCTATGTATATTCCAACATGAGAGATACGCTCTTTCTTCTCTGCAGTTGCCTTTGATCCAAAGAAAATAAGGTCGGCAGGTCTCAGACTATCAAGTCCGTTTTCTATGTTTACACTATCGCCTGTGAGACCTTGTTGAGAAGCATCCCTCTCCAATATAATTCCGTTAAGATAATATACTGATTTTGTAAAACCGGAGCAATCCACGGCCTTGATTGATGTACCTCCCCACATATATGGAAATCCCAGGAATTTTTTTGCTGTTGCAATAATGTTTTCCGGAGTAGGGTTACGGCTTTCTATCCATTTGCCAAAGTCCTCGGCGGCCGATTTAAGTAAAAACGCACTTTTGCCATTCGGGAGCAAAACCTTGTAATAGTTGCCTTCCGTTCCGTTTGCACGGACAATGTTCCCCATAACTCCATCCATAACCACTCCTGCATTTTCAGAAGCACCGTCGCGCAAAAGAGTATAGTGAACTGTTATTATAAGTTTTGGTGCCGCAATCCACTCATTGTACTCCTGTTCTGTCATTGTTTGTATACTGCCCGAAGTGGCCCATGCTATATATCCCTCAGGTGTAATTGCACGTGTCCAGTTACCTCTCTTCTCAAGTATTCTTAAAGGTGTGCCAAGTATTGTCTGGGTTGCAGACTCACTCGAATAGTCAGAACCATATCTGAAATTGATGACAGACTGATTTGTAATACCATAAACTTTACCCTGAAGGGACGAGTCAGGCAAAACAACCATACTGTCAAGAACCTCAATGTTTTTTGCAGCTAACGCCTTTATAAGCGCATCTTTAGCTGCTGCTTCTGTTGTGGAACCTCTGAGAACTATCTTTTTTAAGTCGGCAGATAAATCTAATGAAGCCTCGTATGTTTTCACTCTTTTGTCCGGTGCATATTCCGTTTTTATTTTTTTTGACACCATGTCAAACTGCTCCTGTATCTCCTTGCTTTTGGGGCCGATGTAACAAGAGAAGACCAGCAGGGCAGCCATTGATACAATAAGAAATTTTTTCATACTGAATATATTAAGATTGTTTGATAACTATTTGAACTTAACAGGGGCACTCTCGTTAAAAAGTCTGTCCAGTGCCGTTACATAAAAGATGAATGATGAGTGCCCTGCCGATGGCATTACAAAGCTCTCCTCTCCTGTAAGTGCCACTATAGATTCCCCTTTTGTGAAATCTGGTGTTTCACCCTTTTTGAACTTATAGATTACATGATAATAGACAGATAATTTATTCCCTTTGGAGTCATTTTTTGCAGGGGTGTCCCAGGTGAAATATAAAGCCTCTCCCTTTTTGAACATATTTGCTTTTGACGGAGCATCTGGTGCAGATGTGTCGAATCCTTTAAGAGAAGGAACCAGAGAAGGATTTTTATACAGTGATTTTAACACACTGTTAATGCCCAGTCTGTTTTCCTTCATATTCTTAGCATTGAAGTAGCAAACTCCCTGATATACAGGCAATCCTCTTATAATATTTGCCTGTTTCCTTATCTCTTCTGCCGAGCGCCATGCTGGGATCTTTGAATCTTTCTCAAGACGATAGGTGCCAAGCCCTCCGTAAACAGGAACTCCGGCTGAATTGTCTTTCCACCACATTACTAGAACATTGAAATCTGCATTATCGTATCCTATATTAAAATAGAGCTGTGGTAAAACATAGTCAATCCACCCCTTTTCCATCCAGAGCAGGATATCTGCATGCAGATGATCATAGTTTGTATATCCGTAGCTTTTTGTATCTGACCCTCTTGGATCTTCCCTTAGATTTCTCCAGACAGCATATGGACTGATACCAAATTTAATATAAGGTTTCACTGATTTTATTGTATCTCTGAGCATCTTTACAACTAAATCAACATTTTCTCTTCTCCATGCCATTTTATCCTCCGGCTTGTAACCGCGTGAGTATTTGGCAAAAGAACGGGAATCGTCAAAGTCATTATTTGGATAGAAATAGTCATCAAAATGAATTCCGTCAAGATCGTAACGTGTCACAAGATCCTTTATGACTTTAGTCACAAATTCGCGTGTTTCCGGATAAGCAGGGTCGAAATAGAGTTTTTTCCCATGTCGCTGGAAAATTTCAGGGTTTCTTTTATATAGATGATTATTGGAAAACTGGCGGATATTTGATGTGTCCTGACTCACTCTGTAGGGATTCAGCCAGGCATGTAGTTCCATTCCCCTTTTGTGTGCCTCCTTTATTGCAAAAGCAAGCGGGTCGTAGAGAGGGTCTGGGGCCTTGGACTGGTCGCCTGTAAGATATATTGACCATGGTTCATTTTCCGATATATAGAATGCGTCGGCTGTGGGCCTTACCTGAAGAACTACTGCATTAAAGTTCATCTTCTTGAAAAGATCAAGGTATTCTGTTAGCTCTTTTTGCTGTTCCTGAGAAGTAAGTCCCGGCTTTGAGGGCCAGTCAATGTTATTGACCGTGGCAATCCATACTGCCCTCCACTCATGCTTACCGTCGTATTGTGCCCTTGCTGCATTATTGTTTGCAACAAGCAATACAACCAGACATGAGAGGATTGTTATAATTCTGGTTTTCATAGGATTATAGGTTAGGGTGTGTTATTCTATACAAAGATACTATATTTGCATTAAAATTTACAGCATGATTTTAGATTCATTAAAGGGTTTTGAGAGATATCTTAACCTTCACTCCAGATTTGATAAGGTCTACTCATTTTTGTTAAAAAACAAGCTCCATGAGATGGAACCCGGGGAGTATCCTGTTGATGGCCGTGACATTTATTGTACAATATGGGAAGGAGAGGGAAAAGGGCTTGAAATACCACCGCTTGAGGTCCACGACTCATATATTGACATCCATGTTCTTCTGGAAGGGTCAGAAACAATAGGAATTCGCGACCGCAGCAGGTGTAACGGCGACAATATCCCTTACGACGAAGCAAAAGACATTGCTTTTCTGGAAGAGTCCCCAGAAAATTTTGTAAGTCTCGGACCCGATAATATCGCGGTTATTTTCCCTCATGACACACACGCCCCTCTTATAGGAGAGGGCAAGATTAAAAAGGCTGTCATAAAAATAAGAATGTAGTGGATAAACGGTACAACTCATATGTCGGATACTTCAGGGAGAAATATGGCAAAAGACTTCAGAAGATAGTAATAGATGCCGGTTTTTCATGTCCAAACCGTGATGGAAGCATAGCGTCCGGAGGATGTACCTATTGCGACAACTCTGCTTTTCATCCATCCTACAGCTCTCCTGACAAAACTATTTTTGATCAGATAGAGACAGGAATAGAATTTCATAAAAGAAGATACCGGACGGCCGAACAATATCTTGCTTATTTCCAATCATTTTCTAATACCTATGCACCATTGGAACGTCTCCGGGATTTGTACGGACAGGCTTTGGCTCATCCTGCAGTTGTAGGGCTGGTTATTGGAACAAGACCCGACTGTATAGACAGTGAAAAGCTGGATTACCTTCAATCTCTGTCAAAAGAGAAGATAGTAATACTGGAATACGGTATAGAAACCACGCACGACAAAACTCTTTCAAGAATCAACCGCGGACATAATTATGCGCAAGCGGTTGAGGCAGTTAATGAAACAGCAAGGAGAGGCATTAATCAGGGCGCACACTTCATACTGGGACTCCCGGGGGAGACACGAATGGTGATGATGGATATGGTTTACGAAATTAACAAGTTACCACTTCAGTCCATTAAGTTTCACCAGCTTCAGATAGTCAAAGGGACAGCAATGGAGAGGGAGTTTGAGCAAAATCCCAGTGATTTCGTTCAATTCAGGCTGGAAGAATACATAGACTTCTTCATAGATTTTCTTGAACTGCTCAGACCCGATATATACATAGAACGATTTGCAGGCGAAGTGCCGCCACGATTCGTCAACAGCACTCCCTGGGGCCTTATAAGGAACGCAGGGCTGTTGCATATGCTGGACAAGAGGCTGGAAGAGAGAGATACATTCCAGTCCCGTCTTTATAAACCCACAAATTAATCTTCAAGCATTGCTTTTGTAGAGATCTTCTCCCCTACTGCCTGTAACATCCATTGCTGAGGAGTCACGTTTCCAATTGCATATATTCTCATTACCTCCTCTGACCATCTTTTTTTCGCATAGAACTTCTCCAGCTGGTATTCAATAATATGGCCAAGAGGGTAGTTAGCCAGATAGAGCGGAGAGTTTATCATGTGCGAGTATATTGCTAGCAGTGGGGAGTCTTTTTCGCCCAGTACAGGTGCGTAATATTTGTTCCAGATATCTTTTGCTATAGAAATGACCGCCTCCTTAAGCTGTGCCGGTGTTGCCTCAGGATTTTCATACAGCCACTTCCATACATTCATGTCCACCAGTGCAACTCCCATAATCTCATATGACCCCCAGAAAATATCAAGTTCTGTCATTTTTTCCTGATCCGGGTTTTTCTGATTATATCCGAGTAATGTAAGGTCCCTTTTCTGGAACACAAATGCATTTGCCTCTGTGAATGCTGTGTTTGGAACTCCGTTAAGCATATAGTAATCTACATCCCTCATACTGATTGTCTGTTCCACATTATGCCCTAACTCGTGAACCGCAATATTGAATCCTTTATAGTCCATCCCCCCCGCAGCAAGTCTTGTGCGAAGACGAGCATAGTCGTCTCTGCTTTGTGCTCCCCAGGCATGTCCCGAACCTCTTGCCGCCTCAACAACAATTGCTCCTCCAAGTTCTTCAGCTTTTTTTGCCGGAAATCCAAATTTCACCAGCATTGCAGGAATATCTTTGTCAAACGCCTCCGCTGTAGGATAAAGCGATTTTGTCTTTTTAGTGAGCATCTCCTCAGAAATTGAGCTGCGCGACTTAAATCCGTCATACCAGATATCAAACGGCTCCAATGGTCTGCCAAGTCTCTCTTTAATCATCGCTGCAACTTTTAAAACTTTTGGAGAGCTGATATACTCAATAAACATCTTCTCAATCTCTTCCTGCCTTATCTGCATACTCCCGTCAAAAGCCCTTAGAATGGCTGTGGGATTTGCAAACGAGTATTTATCCATTGCCTTCTGTGCCTTAAACTGATCCAGAAGAACCTCATACCTTTTCTCACCCTCGGGCTTAACCTCTTCTGTCACTCCCCCTTTAGTGATAGTGTTTGCATACGGAGCCCAATCATATTCAGGATTATTTATCACCTGCTGAGGAATTGTCTGTTCAACTATGTGCATCATAATCTTATAGATAATTCTTTGCTTTTCCATATTGTCCGGACCTGCTGCATAGTTCGACTTTATTTCGTCCCTCAGGTTCCAGTGACTCAGGAGCTTCATCTCCTCAGGAAATAGTTTCACACCCTTTTCATTAACAATATGACCCATCATTATATTGTACTCAGAAATATAACTTTCTGCTCTCATCTCTGCATCAGCTACCAATTGTTTCACTGCCGCCGGTGCTTTGGGCGTAAACACATCGCCCATTCTTGCATATGCCCAATCCAGGCGGTTCCATTCCGATCCCTTTTCATCTTTCTGTACAAGAGTGAAATATGGGAAGTTTAGAATGGTAAGATATGCTATTTTATTATTATAAAGATCCTCTGTAAGATGGCTGGAGGGGTCGTAAGCGCCAAAAATATAATCTATTGCTGCAAGAGGGTCACCATCAAGATGAAGCGGTTTTTTTAATTCTATGTTCACCTTGTTATAACCTCCCCATAACGCTTCAAAAGCAACTGAAAGTTTATTGAAGAGACCTTTTTTTGCCTCAGGTGTTGCAGCAAAATTTTCCAGACAGAATGTTGTGAATTCCTCGGCTGTTCCATCTTCTGCCCTCCATTGTTGAGCCAACTGCTCAACGCCTGCTATCATAAGTTCTTGATTTACAGCGTCGGTAAATTTCTGTTTCATCTGTTCTGTTGTAATTGTCAGAGTCTTTGGAGAAATTACAGATACATTATCTTTCTGCTCTTTCGCTGTTTGATTTGTACAGGATATATTGCCTAAAATCATCAGAATTGCTGTAAGTGTTATTAAGTTTTTCATAGATTAAGATTTGACCTCGAATATAACCATTTTTTCTATACCTTTGCAGATTATAAAAAAAAGACCATGCAATCTTTAGTAGAAAGAATTATACCAGAGGGATTAACATTTGACGATGTTTTACTGGTCCCAGCAAGATCGGAGGTACTTCCACGCGAGGTGAATGTCAGCTCGTGGTTTTCACGTAATATCAGAATAAGCACCCCCATTGTTTCTGCTGCCATGGATACTGTTACCGAGGCTGCTCTTGCAATTGAAATGGCAAGGGAGGGAGGAATCGGTGTTATCCACAAGAACATGTCCATAGAACACCAGATGGAACATGTCCGCAAGGTAAAAAGGGCGGAGAACGGGATGATTTACGATCCTGTGACAATATTCAAGGATGCTTGTGTAGGAGATGCTCTCAGTCTTATGCAGGAGAATAAAATCGGTGGTATTCCCGTTGTAGATGAGCATAAAAGATTAATAGGCATTGTGACAAACAGGGACCTGCGATTCATAGACAACATGAAGATACCTGTGTGTGAAATAATGACAAAGGATAATCTTGTAACAACAGGCAGAGGGACAGATCTTCAGCAGGCAAGTGCAATCCTCAAAAAACATAAAATTGAAAAACTGCCGGTCGTTGATGAGAATGGAGTTCTTATAGGTCTTCTTACATACAAGGACATTACAAAAATAAAGGACAACCCTAACGCAAGCAAGGATGAGAAGGGAAGGCTGCTTGTTGCTGCTGCAGTCGGAATCGGGGCCGACACAATACTTAAGGTTGAAAAGCTTGTCTCTGTTGGGACAGATGCTGTTGTCATTGATACAGCCCATGGTCACTCTGTCTATGTTCTTGGAGTTATCAAGCAAGTTAAGGCCGCTTTTCCAAACCTTCAGGTTATCGCAGGGAACATTGCAACGGGAGAGGCCGCAAAGGCTTTGGCGGAGTGCGGAGTAGACGGCATTAAAGT
>CAZREC010000023.1:0-29499 GCA_964599025.1 uncultured Muribaculaceae bacterium
TCTCAACTCCATATCTAGGAAATCAATGTCAGAATCCCCATAAGGGAGGATTCTAAGACCATCTTTATAAATGTAGAGTCCAGAAATTATTTTTAATTTATTTGAAATATCATTAAAATCGTCACTTGTCAAAGATGTGCTTTTTATATCATGAACATAAGCGATGTCTATTTCAAAAGGACCGCAAGATGTTTTTCTTCCTTTATTGTCCATCCATGTGACTACATGATTTTCAAACAATTCATTATATACTTTTATTTTGCCTTTGAATTGACCATACTCATCAAAGGCACCAGTAATATGATGATCCCCTTTATCAAATTCTTTTGGTGTCCAAAATTCATTTGCATCAATTAAATCGTCATAATAATCATCAGTTTTATGGTCCCTAAATGAAGCTTGAATTCTCACCGGTTCCGCATTTGGAATCATAGTATTTGAAAATCCCAATAGTGCTTTTAAAAGAGGAGAAGCTTTTTCTTCATTTGGATTACCATCAATTGAAACTTCCATCATTTCATTGGTAGGGCAAATAATAAAATGAGTTCCAGTCCCTTCATTTTTTAAAGATGGTCCAATTAGATATTTATCAATCTTCTCGGCAACAAGAGATAGATTTTCTAATGGAGTAAGTAACTCTAAACCTTCTTCATCGTTTAGAAACCCTTTCTGTTGGAGTGAAACGATATTTGCTATTATTTCAGAGTTTAGTTCTTCGAAATCTTTCGCATTGGGTAAGCTTCCTCCCGGAATGGTTTTGATTGGTACGACAACCTGTTCCAGATTAATCCCCGGAATCTCATACATACGCCAATATACAAACGCCATAACCAAATCATGCAAACCATCTTTACGTTTTGCACGGGTTAAAACTAAAACATGGTCTCCAATTGAAGCAATCGCAAGTCTACCTATTCCTTTTTCACCCATAATAGGGCGTCCCTTTCCTTCAGGAATATCAGGTAATGTCTCGTCAGGTTTTCCACCAAGTTTACTTTCGGTACCAAGTGTTAACCATTTTTCTTCAAAATCATTTTTGGTCATTCCATAACCATCATCACGAAGAACAAATAATTTATCTGATCTGAAATAATCAACAATTACTTTATCTGCATAAGCATCATGTGCATTTTTAAATAGTTCGCTAATTGCAGTGGGTATGCCAGCAATTTGTTGCCTCCCTAACATGTCTAATGCTCTCGCTCTCGCTTTAAATTCTGCCATAATATTTATTTCATTAGACTTTTTGCAATCTCTTTTGCTAATTTTGGAGGAACCGCATTGCCAATCATTTTAGCAATACTACCCTGGCTTTCGGAATAAAAAATAAAATCTTCTGGAAAGCTTTGTAAAGTTGCACCCTCTCGAAGAGAAATTGCTCGGTCTTGTTCAGGATGACCATAACGTCCGTTGGAATAACTTACGAAACGGGTGGTAATCGTAGGCGAGGGTTTGTCCCAATACATTCTACCATAAATATCTGTGTGTCCTTCATGATTTATGTAACAAGCAGGCTGCAAATTTTTATCCTTCCAATCCAATCGTCCTCCACCATCTTTAGGTGTACTTTTTATTCTTTTTAAATTAATCGAAGAAAGCCGAGCTGTTGCATGCAAAAACTGAGATTTATCGGCTGTCCCGTGCTCAATAGGAGGAAATTTTTTTGTGTTACCAATTGCCTGTCTGACGGTTTTGATGTTGCTTCTGTTCTCTACAGGTAATTTTATTATATCTTTAATTCTGCTGGCTATTAAAACGTATCGTCGTCGGTTTTGAGGAATTCCAAAATATTTTGCATTTAATACTTCTTCATCAAAAACATATCCATTATCCTCCAAAAAACATTTAAATTTTCCTAAAGGACTTTCAGTATTCTTATCAAGCCCGGGGACATTTTCGATAAAAACATATCCAGGCCTGTAATAATCCACAAATTCCTGAAAATCTTCCAGTAATAACCGTGTTTTACATGACTTAGTTTTATCTGTTTTAATATTTGAATAATACTGACAAGGACTGCACCCAACAAAAATTAAATTTCTTTGGTTTCGACGTATCTTAAAGAATTTTCCAACATCTTTTTTATTCAAATTGGAAACATCAGCATTTAAAAATTTGGTATGAATATTTTTTTCGTAGGTTTCTTTACATGATTCATCAATATCAATTCCCCCCAAAACTTCAATTCCAGACTGTTGAAAGCCCAAACTTACACCACCTATTGAACAGAAGAAATCGACAACTTTGAGTTTTTTAACGGGTTTTGTCATATTAATTTAAGTAATTCTTCAAAATTAGAATATTATCTGGAAAAATCATAAATTAAATTTAGTCTATTTTGGGTATTGTGAAGTATTTGCATCCCTTATGTCCATCCCTGACCTGAAACATCCATTCACAAAAGATACTGTAAACAGGAACAAGAAGAACCAGTTCTTTTTTCCAAATCCACTGTACTTCTTGTTCCTGTTTACAAAAGGCACTCATATGTACTACGGCTTTGAGGGATATCACGGCTATATTCTTCCAGACGTTGCTCAAGATCAACGTAGCGGGCATCTTTGCATGGCCGGTGATCCTTGCGCTGAAACAACGAGACA
Source organism: uncultured Muribaculaceae bacterium (assembly GCA_964599025.1). GTDB lineage: Bacteria > Bacteroidota > Bacteroidia > Bacteroidales > UBA932 > Bact-08. Next base: position 2,601 of record CAZREC010000023.1, read on the forward strand.
ATATCTGAATCGCTCATTGATGACAGTTCCTGGTAACTCTTGCCGGATAACTCGGCTCTCTCCTTATAGGCTGTTATAGATGACCTGATTATCCCAATTTTGTTGCTTATCTCCCGTTGGGAAACGCCAGCTGCCAGTAATGGTAAAATCCTTCTAAGCTTTAACATTGTAATCTTCTTGTTTGACATCTCCGTAGTGTATTTTTGAAAAAAACACACATGAGTGATGACCAAGATTACAACCCTTTAATGTGGCACATTTGTGAGTGATATACCCGGTACATTTGTGAGTGATACGACCGGCACATTTATGTGTGATATGACTGGTACATATGGTGTGATATTATCAGTACTTCTTGTTCCTATCTACAACCTATTTCAAGAAGCACCACTTTTCCCATCATTTAATATGATGCCAGTATTTTAATATTTGCGATTTTTCCAGATTAATTGATTTTGCGAAGCGAGTCGATTGTTATTTTTAATTTTTTAAAAAATGTCTGCTCTTGTATGTAAATAGAAAATTTTCAAAATCTAAAGGCAAGTCCAATATTTTGACCAGCTTCGAAAGTTGTGGGAATATTATTATTAGTAAATCTAGTAATAGTAAATTCAGTCAAAATATCCATTTGAAATTTTTCCTTTGAGATTATATTGCGTTGATATCCTAAAACTAAACCATAGCAACCATTTTCAAAGAAAATCTTATTATCACTATTAGTCTTATATATTTTATATGTTAATCCTAAATAAAAATTCTCCATGATTTTTATTGAATAATTATTTTTATAAAAAATATGATATTTTAGGGAAGAGGTGAATAGGGCTGGAACAAATATTTGTTTTTGTTGGTAGACCTTAGGTTTTGTTTTAATTAATGAGGCTCCTAACTCAATTTCGATATTTTTGGTTAAATAAACTCCACAAGAAAAATTTGGATACCATGTGTAGCCACCTTCTTTACTACCATCAGTATATTTAATGAAAGGTATAGCAGAATATCCACCTTTAATATAAATATTAAATACTTTTCTTTGGATTAGCTTATGAGTTATTGAAACCTCATCACTAAGTAAATCAAATGGTGCTATATTGTAAAAATAGTATCTTCTTTTATTGTCCAATTTAAAATTACCAAACTTAGATCTAATTATCAGCCCCTTGAAAATAGTATCATTTTTTATTGGCTCAATTATAAATGTAGTATCTAGTAATGATGACTGTTTTTCCTTATTAAATTTATTGCCTAATTTTTGTGTTGATAGAACAAACTTATTTTTAAAATTTGTATACCAAGAAGAATTATAAAAATAAGATTTATTGCTTAGAAAGTTTTTTTTGAAATTAGTCTTATTTAATAAGGACTTATAGTCGACACTATAAACAATTGTATCATAAACGCTGATTTTTGGTTTTATCAATGTAGACAATAATAGTACAATTTCATCAGAATAGTCAATGCCATCGAAAACTTTGAACCCAATAATATAATCTCCTTCCTTTTCAACTAATATTTCTTGAATAGATTTGTTTTCTTTAAAATTTATTTTGTTTGTTGTTTGGATTTTTTCATTAGGTCGCGAAATATTTCGCCATAAATATTTAATATTTTGAGAATCATAATCACCCGAATTTGATCCATCAAGAATGACTGTGCTTCCTAGAGGTATAAAACTCCTTTCGTTCGATTTTACAACGTTATCAAATAGTCTTAATTCAGCAATAGGTTTTATATTTGAGTATACAAATAGTCTTTGAATAGCATTTTTAATTTCTTCGCAATAATTTGGTGCTTTTGGATTAATAAAGAAATCTTCAACGTTTAAAACTTTATCTGAAATATTTAATGGCGCATTTTTTGTTTTACTATCCAAAGGTGACTTTATAGTTTGAAATAATTGGAATTGAAATTCTATGAGTTCGCCAAGGGTATTTGTTTTAATAGTAAGAAAATAATCATAGTCAGTAAGGATATTGAATATTCTTGTTCTTATTTCGGTTTCATCTTCAGAATAATTAACTCCTAACATTACATTAGCAGGCTTTTGTGTTCCGATTAGATCTCTTAGAAATGCTTGATATTTGTTGTCAGAAATATAAGTATTTAGTGAATTAACTTCTTCAAAATAAGCATCATTGAATTTAGTATTTTTTAGTTCCCTAATCGTGGTTTCAATAAAAGGTTGCAGAAACCCAGATCCTTCTGAATAAATCAAGATAGACTTCTGATTTAATTGAGCACTCAGATTTATTGGCAAAAGAAAAAAAAGATAGAAAATTATGGTTTTATACATTTCAGAATTTTTTGTGAGACCAAAGAAGTATTTTTATTAATATAGTCATTAATAATGTTTTGGATCTCAATTTCTATAATTTCTCTAGGATTAGCTCTTATTGGTAAAATCTTAAAATCCTCAAAATTAAGGATACAATTATTTCCAATTTTAACTTTTACATAGCCACCTTCATAGATGTATGAGTTATTTCCAGGATATAATAGGTCTATACTTCCTGAATAATAAACATTAATCTCATTTTCTGAGTTATTTACAATTTTAATAATTCCGGATTTTTCAATATCTGCAATTAGGTTTAAATTAGTGACACCTATTAATTTGAAATGCATTCTATTATCTGTTTCTTTTATAGATTCTTTTGATAGAACCTCGGTTTTATTAATTAAAATTTTATCACCATTAACAAAATCACCGTTTATATCGTTTTGATTATCTATCTTTTTGATTATATGAAAATCAGAAACTTTACTAATCTTTTTTATTGATTTTATTTCTTGTTTATTAGTAATAAACAAACCAATAATGGCCGCTAAAATTACAGCAATAGCACCTATCCACGCAGCTTTTATTGAATTAGGTTTTTGTCTCATTGCGTATTGTTTTAAATAGTATCTGAAACTAGAAATAAGAATCTCTTAATTATTTGTATTTTTTTTGCGACACATACAATTAGTGCTACCTTAAAAGTGGGTCTTTCATTGTTCCCCAACAAATATAATAAAAATGAATCAACCAACACTTGATAATCAATTATTTTTAAGAAGATAATGTAATGATAAATAAAACATTGTTGAACTATTCAGTCTTTCTAAGAGGATTCTAACTAAGAAATTTTTTATAAATGAGATATATCTTTCTGTGGAAATATGGTTTTTTAAATAAAAACAGAATGTGGTCACAGCCAGAAGTGTAGCTATACAACAAAAAACCACCTTTCGAGAAGGTGGTCTTTGTGCGCTTTTGCTTCATAAGCCACGAAACAAATTTCTGCAGCCCAGCCCTACTTATACAGCACAAACCTCCCGGCATCGTCATCTGTCGTCCGTAGGTGGGCAGTGAGTTGGTTGTTGCTGATTGTTGCTTGCACATCCAGCAGGAAGCCGCGCTTGTTCTTGTAGGTGAAGGTGAGTCGGTTGCCCAGCAGGCCGATGTGTGTGATTGGGTAGGCGGACTCTCCTTTGTTAAATATGATTTCGCCCGATACGGCATTTTTGTTTGTCCGCAGACGGATTTCAATCTCCAGATCATCTTTGGTTACGGCGGGCTTGGTTTTCCATGCGCCGGCAAAATATTGATTTGCGGGCAATTCTGCTTTGTCGGCATTGTAGGCGAGTTGGTCGACAAACTCATCGAGGGTTAAGCCTCCGGATGTGAACATCTCTTTTGGAAGGAGTGGGAGTAGTTTTGTTGCAAGAAAGCTTTTCATCGCCGGGTTGGAATACGGCTGGAACCTGTCCAGAGCGTCGCCCCCTTTTGGGGTGTCTATGTCCAGAATCAAGGTGGCGCTGTTGTTGGAAAAATCGAGGGAATCCATCGAGAAGCTTTTGATTGCGGGGTTGAGCCTTGTTTTGAAATACACATTCCTGCGGTTTGCGTCAATAACTACCGACCACTCCGGCTCGTCGTATACGGTGATGGTCTTGAGCATATCAAATGCATAGTCCACTGCGCCGCGGGAGGGGTCGATGTTGCGGGAGGGGTCATAATCGCGCAACATGGCTGCTGTCTTTACAAATCGTGGTACGTTGGGGTTGTTTGGTTCGATGTCGTATAAGCCGCCAAATCCTTTGTAGTATCGCAGGACTTCCATTTCGCGGTCGTATGGTGTGTTGAAAAGCCCCGCAACGGGCATCTCCCTCCCGCGGTTAACCTTCACCTTGCCGCCAATAAACGCCAGTGAGGCGCAATCTCCCGACGCATCGCTTATAAAGTAGTGCCAGGTCCAGCCGTCAATCTGAAATGCCGACGCACTGCTGATTGCCTCGTCGAGCGTCAGACAGTTGTCCAGCACAAACTGCATCCAATTTGCGTGCATCAGCCTGGGCAGACTGTCGTTTTGCGGGTAATCTGCCTCCTCGTTCATCTCCCAGATATACAGACCGGCCTCATTCATGCCTCCGTCCGGCAGATCCCGCCCAATGTTGTTGAACGAAACCGACCCATAGCGCGATATCCAGCTATATCCCGACGGATTTTTGCCCTCTTTGGTGCTCAGCTCGCTAAATGTGCGCCCATTCTTAAAAACGCCCCGCTTGTTAATAAATATCATTCCCGGAACGCCAATGTCCCCCTCGTTGAGGTTGTGTCCGTATATGAGCTCGTTCCCCTTCTGCAGCTTGATGGTAGAGCAGGCCATAAGGTTGCCCGTTGGGTAAATCACGGACGCACTGCCGACGAATATCGCAACAGCGCAAAGTAATAATCTGTTTTTCATGTTAGTTGTTTTCTTGTTGATAGTTAGACAAGAAAATCAGCGGAAAAGTTGCAGGGCACATTTTAACTGCCAGTTAAAATTACACATTGCTGTTTATAAGGCGATTATGAATATATTTTTCCAGAAAAATCCGAGAAATTTATTTGTAACAGTCAGAAAACAAGCAAGATGTAAAAACAACTGGCAGTTAAATTTTGCGCCAATTGTTTCCCATTAAGAACGGGTGTTTGATATGAAAAATAGGCGCAAAATGCGATAATTCAAAAAAAATAGGCGCGGAGTGCGCGTCGGAATGAAGTTCGTTATAACCTTATTCATGAATTCTTTTGGATCAGTGAGAAGAAAACGGCCATTTTCCGGCCAATACGGCCAACAGATTTTGGCCGGAATGAGGCAAATAAAATATGTTACTCAGTTAACTATGCTCATTGGTGGCCTGGTCGAATTATTTTGTTGTAAGATTAAACTATTTATTATAGTTCCATTTTACGAATGTGTCTTTGAACTGCTCTTTCCACTTTGTCAAAATCGGGCAAATCCTTTATTTGATCATTCATCGATGTTTGCCATCTCCCTTTGTATGAAGCAAGACGCTGCCCTAATTTTTCATGGAATTGTAATGGGTTTAATCCTTTTCTCTCACATTTTGCCTTAAATTCACGAGTGTAAAATTCGATTTTCATTCCATGAATTTCGAGTAAATACCAAATATCGTAAAAATCACGAGCCTGCATACGCTGCATCACCGAACGTAATTTTTCAACTAAAACTTCCTCCAAAGGATAGCATAGTAGTTTGTGTTCTTCCTGATCGGTATAATTTTGAATAATATTTTGCAATACGGGATCAAATTCAAGTTTTTCACTTCTCGAAATATCTACTTTAACGCGTTTATTGTTTCCTTGTCCACCTAAAGGCCCTATATAACTGATATAAAAATTTATGCCACCATCTTCATGTTCATTATTGTCAATAATTTCTAAGGGTATATTGGCCTCTTCACGGATATATTCAAATATCTCTTCAAACCATAGAAAAATCTGGTCATTTGTAACCTCATCATTTAATAAGGTGAAATCAAGATCTTCCGAAAAGCGATAATCTTTAAAATAAGCCTTTTTCAAAACAGTTCCTCCCTTAAACACAAGTGCATTTGACAAATTTTCATGCACTGCAACTCCTTGAAGAATCCATGAAAGGATATAGTCTTTTTCAATTTGTTGGTCACGCACAACAACTGCCCTTGCTTTATTTTGTATTTCGCTTGGTTTAATCATGTGTAAATGGCCGATTTAATAGTTTCGATATCTATATTCTGCATAATACTCCATTTGCTTAACAGCTTTCCATTCTTTGGCAATTCCGTATCGAGAACAACATACGATGCTGTTTTTACTTTTTGCAGGTCTTTTGTGATTGGTTGATTTATTTCCAATGCATCCAATAAAAAGCCAAGTCTTTTAATTACCGCCTGAGAATTAAACTGTCGTGCATAACCAAGTAACTTGTCAAACTGTATTTTATCCTTTGAGATGTAGAGTGCTCTTGCAATTTCGACAATACCACCGGCATAGTTGGGTTTAAAAAGGCAGTCGATAAAAGTTTTTTCCAAATCAGAACATTTCACCTTATGAAAGCTGTCAATCCATATTTTTTTTACGCCAAAAAAGTGATCTGGATTATGGTAGATGAACTGAAAAGGAACTTCTTTTATAATAATTGTAGATGGTCTAATTTGTTTGCTAACAACAATTTGTTGCTTTAATGAAGGTTGAGTTATTAGATTGTGTATTTGAAGTGCAGAGTAATACCCAATGTAATGTTCTTCTCCGTTAACAAGGCTTTCTGTCAACAAATGCCAGTCAGGCATAAAACTTTCGGGGTCTTTCTCATAGGGTATGATATAATAAACACCATCTTTTATTCTCATCAACAAACCTCGCTTTGTCATGTCGCTCAAGAGCTGATTTACAGTTGCTTTTGATGATTGAGGAAGAACATCAAATGCATCTGAACTTTTAAAACAAGGTTTATCAATCCCATTAAAATGGGATAAAAGTTCATTGGATTGAGTTGAGATATTTTTATGTCTCATAGTTCTAATATCAGTTACAAGCTTATTACAATGATACGAATAATAATTTATTAAATGCCATATTTTTAAATAATCTTTTTCAACATAGATGGGAAGTATGTCAAGTTGCTGTTATTTCTAACGCGCCTGGAGGGCTTATTATCTTTTATTTAGAAATCTTCTCTCTAAATCTCAACCGCCAGTAAGTCTTTGCCCAATAAGTGCAGCCCTTCTACAATTTTGTCCGCTTGTTTCTGACGGGGTTTTGACAAGCCCAGCCCATATCGGCTTAGCTGTTTTTCATTAATACCGGTAAGTCTGGACAGAGCGGCTTTGCTGATTATTTTGTCGTAGCAGTACAGCAGACTTTCTACATCAAATTTGTAGACGAGTTCGAACTTGCCATTAAAAACTTTAGGGTAAGATTCGCCATCTGCCTTTGCGCAATCTATATAAAATGCAATGCTGTCTTCAATTTCTTTGCGGATGTCTGCAAAGCTGCCAGTAACAGCCACAACCCAACCAGGCAATATATCTATAGCAGCAGAATATCCAGCAGGAGTTTTACCAATTTTTACTTCTATTTGTTTCATATTCAGCAGCAATAATAGAAAACATTTTACTTATTACCAAAAATACACATGTATAAATTGTAGTGAAACTACTACTAATTATTAAGTTACTTGAGGTTTCAATTTGGCACCTCTATTTCGCATTACTTTTTAAGATCACAATTTGTGATCTTAAAAATCTCTAAGGTCACAAAATGTGACCTTAGAAACCAGCAGCGCGAACAGGGAACTGCCAGTTAAAATTACACTTTGCTGTTTATCAGACGATTGCGCATAAATTTTTCCTTAAAAATCCGAGAAAAATTATTTGTAACAGTCAGAAAACAAGCAAGATGTAAAAACAACTGGCAGTTCAAATCGCCCTGAATCACTTTATCGCCCTGAATCACTTTATCGCCCTGAGTATATACCCCGTAACCAGATCTAGCTGCGAAACCCTGTCGGTTCCAAGATAGTTGCCGGCATTCATTTCGATTATCAGGTTGAGGTCGGGGATTATGAACATGTATTGGCCGCCCCAGCCGGCGGCGTAGAAGCACTTGCGGGGTACGCCTTTAACAGTAAAGCTTGTTGTCCACCACTGGTAGCTGTAAAGGGAGTTTGGCAGATAATTTCCGGTTGATGTAACTTGGGTCTGTTGCGTCAAGGCGATCCAGGCGGGGGTTATTATTTGCTTGCCTTCCCACTGGCCGGCGTTCAGGAAGAGCAGGCCGATTTTTGTGAGCTCGCGGGCTTTCAAGTAAAGTCCGCCGGACGCAAATATTAGGCCGGAACTTGTTGCTGACCATGCTCCGCCTTCTGACCTCAGAGGATCGAACAGCTTGGCATTTGCATCAGAGGATCGAACAGCTTGGCATTTGCATAATCAAGAAACTTCATGCCGGTGACCTTCTCTAAAATGGCGGCCAATAAAAGTCCGCTTCCGCTGGAATAGTGAAATCGTGTTCCCGGGGCTGCCTCAAGGGGTTTTGACAGGATAAACAGCAGGGGATCTGTTGCCGAAATAGCCTGACGGAGTTCGTTCCGGGTGTCGCCGTAGTTGTATGTGGTCTCGTCAAAAGCAAGTCCGCAGGTCATTGTCAGCAGGTGATGGAGTGTAATATTCGCCTTTTGTCCGGTGAGGATGTCGGAATATTGGGGGAGGTAATCGATGATCTTCTTGTTGAGGTCGTTGAAGTAGCCCTCTTTGACTGCGATGCCGAACACCACAGAGGTAACGCTTTTTGAGACCGACGCCATATAGTGATCGGTTGTCCTTGTATAATCCATTACCTCCCCGTTAAAGTCCGGAGCGGTAATTACAAATTTATATCCCTTGAAATACTCTTCAAAAACCAGCTTGTTGTCCTTTACAATGAGGATGTTATGGATTGTGTGACCACTTGCGGTTTTCTGGTTTTCGCTTTTAAGGTAGTCCATCATATCTTCAATTGGGCCCACGGACATTCCCACACTTTCCAGCGATGCTGTCTCGAGTCCGTCGGAATATACCTGCGGAATGGAATATTTATACCCGTCCGAATTTAGGACAGTTGCCTTTTTGCAGGATGTGGTAAGTGATAATAAGGTAAGTGCGACCAGAATCAGGGAAAGAGTGAAGAGAGTGATTGCCGGAAGTTTTTTTGTTTTCATTTTCTGGTCATTATGCCTGCATATAAGATCGTCAAGAAGGCAAATACCCTAAAGCGACCTGCCCCCGGCGGTGTCACTTCGAAAGTATTCTGTACAATTCCAGATTCAGGTAGTAGTGATGTCCATCAATTGTTTTTTTCTCCAAAACTTGCATTTCGCATAATTTGTTGAGGTAATCTCTTGCTGTATTCTCTGCGTAGGTACCGGAATCTACCAAGTGTTTTACTTTTGTAAAAGGTTGTGTAAATAGAAATTCTATCAAACGTTCGGGATTACGGAATTTTCTGGGATCTTTCTTTACAAATACCAGAATGGAATCTTTGGTGGAAACAATTTCATTGATTTTGTCGAATGTAATGTTGGAAGTGCTTTCTATGGCTCTCAGCATAAATGAAATCCAATCTTTCCAGTTTCCTCTTTGTGATACACCCATTAATCCGGAATAATAATCATACTTATGGTCCAAAATGTATCTGCTGAGGAATAATACAGGGACATCCAAAAGCCTTTTTTGTGTGAGATAATGTATGTTAAACACTCGTCCGGTTCTTCCGTTTCCGTCTCGGAACGGGTGAATTGCTTCAAACTGAAAATGAGCAATGGACAACTTGAGCAAATGATCAATCTTGTACTGCTGGTCGTCGTTTAAAAAATTTATAAGATTGTCCAGTTTGTTATTAATGATGTTTGTTCCTCTTGGTGGAGTATAGGAAACCTGCCCTGCATTTGGTCCGGAGCCACCTTGTTTGATTGTGGTGTTCAAAAAATCCGGACGGATTCCGTCATTTGTTTGTTTTATTTCCTGAAATAATCTTATGAAATAGTCTTTATCAAATTGTCCGGTTTTTTGCAAATAGTTATATCCGGACCAAAGTGCTTCGCGATATCTTAATACCTCTTTAGAGGCTCCACTTTTTTCTGTGTTTTGATCGCTGTATGCTTGATATAAATCGTCGTCGGTAGTAAATATATTTTCTATGGCACTGGAAATCTTGGCTTCCTGTAAGCTTATTGTGTTAATCAACAGCCCTTGATTTGGGATTAAAGAACTACGGCCCAGCAGCCTCGCCAATGCAGCTTTTGCTTCCCCAAGACGCCCAAATATCTCAACGGTATTATAGAGTTCCTCTCTGATGGGTAAAGAGGGGAGATCGTTCCATGGAATATTCCGGTCTGGATTAATTTGATATAGTATTTCTGACATTAATTATTCGTGTTTTTAATGTTTGTTCAAATTCTGACATCAAAAATACAATTTATTTTTCAATAAACATTAAAAAACGCAAATTTTAATGTTTACTCGAATTCTGACCTTAAAATTCTGCCAATATTTATGCCAGCTTCAAATGCCTTTGTTTAAAGATTATCCCGCCTATCAAAAAGTATAGAATCGTCAACACAATCAGCGATATGATCTCGGGGATTATACTTGAGATGTCAATATTCATTATGAGCGTTTTGTTCAGTGCGGAGATGGCATGGGTCGGGGACATTAATCCCTGGATATTTATCGGGTAACCGGCAATTGTGAATAGGGCTTCGCTTTTCAGGGGAAATGCTGCGCCGGTGAAAAACATAAACAAAAACATCGGGAAGTTACCTACGACCAGCACTTCGCCGGCAGATTTGGTTATTCCGGCAATTATGAGGCTAAAGGCAATTATTGAGAGGCTGGTGAGGCTTGCAATAATTATGAGGATGGCTAGAGAACCTGCATAATTGAATCCGAGCAGGATTGCTGTTAAAAGTGTCAGCAAAACAGATGCTACGCCGACCATCAGTTGCACAATGCTTATGCCGCCCATAAACTCAAAGACGGTAAGCTTTGAAAGCTTTAAGCGCATAATGGTCTTGTTTTCAACTTCGGACACAAATGCGATGCTTGCAGTAAACATCAGCATAATTAAAGAGACTATCAGTATTCCGGGCACTATAAGGTCAAAATCACTCATGGTTGCCGACGAGCCAAGTTCGGTTTCCTTTACTTCGACAACTCTTTTATTATTAGTTTCCTGCAGGGCATATTCGTTTAATATTTCGTTTGCCCACACTGCACTTATCAGATATTCGGTATTAGTCAGGTCGCCTATGAATTCTACCGTTGGAGTAACAGCCGGTGTAACGTTTAGAGTAACAGCACTTTCATCTTGAGTTGTTTGGCTGTCATTTAGCTTACGCTTTTCTATATCCTGCGAAAAAGAGTCGGGAATAATTATGAGCGCATCGGCCTTCTTGTTCTTTATGCTTTCTATGCCGATAATTTTATCGGTAATAACGCTAACAGTAAACGGGATTGCGATTTTATCTGTTTTTTTTAAATTTTTGAAATATGCGGTCAAATCGTCACCATGGTTAATTTTCCGGCCATTTGTCATTATGCCGGAGTCATTGTTGGCAATGAGAACGGTATATTGGGGCTTTGATGTTTCCATAATAAGGAAGTAGACGAAAATGAAGAAGGGCCCCATTGATAGCGAAAGAAGAAGCACCCAGTAGCTTCGTATCTGTTCTTTAAGACTTTTGGTGATTATACTTAATATTTTCATTGACGTAGATTTCTGCCGGTTAAATGAATAAATACATCTTCTAGCGTTGTTTCGCGTAGCTTAATTTCAGAAATTGACAAGTCGACTGCCTCGGCCTGTCCCTTTATTGCCGGCAATTGCTCAACAATGTTTGAGTGTTGTATCAGGACAGACTCCTTATTTACCTTGACCTTAAGGGATAGGGAGGCAAGATTATCTTCGAATAACTTAATCGCGCTTTCATCATACTGTTCTAAAACCAGCTCAAGAATATCACCTTCGCCAACCCTCCTTTTCAGATTTTGAGGGGTGTCCATCAGAAGTAACTTGCCATGGTCCATAATTGCCACCCTGTCTGCCAATCGGTCGGCTTCGTCCATATTATGAGTTGTAAGTATAATTGTCTTCTCTTTTCCAAATGACTTGATAAAATCGCGGACCAGAATCCTGCTTTGCGGGTCGAGTCCGGCTTCCGGTTCATCGAGGATGAGTATTTCGGGATTATGAATAAGGGCCAGGCAGATGTTGAGCCGACGCTTCATCCCTCCGGACAAGCTGTTTGCCCATTTATTGGTTTTGTCCTCTAATCCCATGAGTGTCAGTAATTCGATTGCTCTGGTTTTTACCTCTTTCAGAGGAAGTCCGTACATTTGACCCATAAAGAGCAGCTGTTCCAGACAGGTTAGTTTGGGATAAAAAATATTTTCCTCGGGGCAGTATCCGATGAGAGATTTATGATCCTTTCCCTTGTCATTTTGAAATGTGATTTTTCCTTCCGACGGTGGCAGCAACCCGCAAATCATGTTTATCGTAGTTGTTTTGCCGGCTCCATTCGGGCCCAATAACCCAAATATCTCATTTTGGAAGATGTCAAAATTCAAACCGTCAACGGCTGTGAACTCCCCAAACCTTTTCGTAAGCCCTTCAATCTTAATCATTTATTTTGTTCGTTTCTGTAATTAGTATCAGTTATTGGTTTCTGCTGTTGGTTTCTGTCTGTTGGTTTCTGTCTGTTGGTTTCTGTCTGTTGGCCGTTTCTGTCTGCTGTCTCTGCGCCGTCTCTGACCAAGTCATTCGAGGGATTTTATTATCAATCAGTCACTTATTGTTTTTTGGCAAAATATGTAATGTGTTGATATTATGCAAAATCCCTCGAATGACTTGGTCGCATATAGCGCCGGAAATTCTGAGTGTAGCTTTTACTGAAAAAGCGACGGGCGCCCGGAATCCTGAGCAGCATTTGAAAAAATGCGGCTACAGGTACAAAGGTCACCCAAAGAAGTACGAGGGTGGCGATAACCTTAAGTAGCAGTTCCAGACCAAAGAGAGGTATTCCGCCGATATGCAGCCACAATGGAGTATACAAGAAAATTGCCCTTGCAGCGTAGATGGTAAGGCCGATGTTTATTCCGAACAAAATTATCATAAGTGGCACTGATACCTGAATTGAACGCTCGGGGCAGATGTTTATGCAACGGTTGCAATCCTCACATTTTGTTCCCCAGTAAGGCCTGCCCTTTGGTTTGTGATTGTCCATCCGGATGGTTCTTACCGGACACTGTTTGACACAGAGGCCGCAGCCGGTGCAGTTTTCGTCCGCAATATAGAGCTTGCCTAGTGCCCTGCGTCCTATGAGACCAAACAGGAAAGCGACAATGTATGACCATAACCTGTTGAACCATCCGCATCTGTACAGCGACCTCCTCTCTCGAATAAAATCATCTGTAAATTGTCTCACTTCGGCTTCACCCAAAGGGAAAATTGCTGCGGAATCCTCTTTGCTGCAAGGGTTGGTGGCTTGTGTCCAGTTGTCGGGGAACGAAGCATTAGCCGTAAGAAAGACATCGTATCTCTTATGCCTGAGTATACACTCTGCCTGCTCAAGTGCCTGACCAGTATAGCCTTTCACCAGTTTTCCGTCATGAAATATACTGCCGTTTACAGCCAGAACCGCTGTTTTTGTACCATTAGACACAGGCATCTGCCGCATATAACGCTTCATTATTACAGGAGGTGCCCAGCTAAGTACCGGGAATGCAAATATATGATAGTCAAATGTATCAGTCAAAGGTAATACGCCTTTTTTTACCTGTTGAATTGTGACCTTGTAGTCTAAAGTTTCGTCAGCACTATCCAGATCTGCTTTATTCAGCTGTTCTGTAATTTGTTTTACCGAATGGGCCGTATTGCCCGTTCCGGTGAAGTAGTGTATAGCAACTGTTTTCATCTGCCAGATCTTTTAGTAAAATATAGATTATCTGTTGTTTACAAAATCACTTTTCATATTATACACGTCTCACATAATCCACCTCACACACCCTCTTTATGTATCCATTTCCCTACTGCCGGTGCCACATAATCACGCATCTGGTCAAGAAGCTCTTCAATGTTGTCGCTAATGAGGATCATCTTACTGTTGGCTTCTTTGAGAAAACCCTTCTCAACCATTGTGCCGATAAGTTCCATAAGAGGGTCGTAAAAGCCGTCAATGTTGAGTATGGCAATAGGCTTTTTGTGCAGACCTAACTGCGCCCAGGTGAGCATTTCAAAAAACTCCTCAAGTGTGCCAAAACCACCCGGCAATGCTATGACTCCGTCGCAAAGCTCGTTCATTCTGGTCTTTCGTTGGTGCATGCTCTCAACCCATATTAACTCTGAGAGTCCTTCGTGGGCAATCTCGACCGATTTCAAAAAATCAGGCATCACACCAATCACCCGCCCTCCGCCGTTAAGGATACCATCTGCAACAGCACCCATTAGTCCCACTTTTGCACCGCCATATACCAATTCAATATTATGTTTTGCCAATGTCTGGCCAAGCATAAAAGCCTGATTTATATATTTGTCGTCTGAACCGGAACTGGAACCACAGAATACTGTTATTCTTTTCATTAATTTTAAATTTTATCTTGACAAACAGCCATAAAGTTAAAAATTATCAATAACTTTTGTAATAAATTTTCTCTTTCTAATACTTTAATATAAACGAATTAATAATGGAATCGACCAAAGAGAAATTTCTGGAAATTTTGACTAACTATCAGGGGATCCTGCACAAGGTTAACCTTATATATTTTAAAGGCAAATCAGACAGGGAAGATAATCTTCAGGAGATAATATATCAGTTATGGAGGTCCTTCCCGACATTGAAAAATCTTGACAGTATAGGTTCCTGGATATATGCAGTTTCTATAAATACCTCAATATCAAGGATTAAAAAAGAGTCGCGGATTGAATACAGAGATAAGTTGTCTGATATGCCGGACAGTTCCAATATTGTTGAGACAATTACTGAAAATGAATCTCTGCGGATGCTGCTAAAGGCAATCTATAATCTTAATGAAATAGACAAATCTATAATGCTGCTTTATCTTGAGGAGAAAAGCTATGAGGAGATTGCAGACATTATTGGCATAACCAAATCGAATGTTGGCGTCAGGATAAACAGGGCAAAAGAGCTACTCAAGCAGAGCCTTAAAACCTCCGATTAGTGGATATGAAGAAATTGAAACATGTAATATCAGAAGATAAAGAAAATAGCAATAACAATAGCAATAACAATAACATGGAAAATAGTGAGTTACAAAAGATATGGAAAAGCGTTGATAGCGAAATCAATATGAAGTCCAAAGAAGAGCTTGGATTGTTACTGACCTCAAAGGCAAAGCAAACCATCAATAAGTTTAGGATAATCACCGGGATATCAGCCATTATATGCCCTGGTCTGCTTATCTGGCTGACAGTTACGGCGCTTAACCGCCCCGATGACAAAATTTACATGATCAACAACATTGCTCTTGGGGTTATTACATTAATATCATTTATATCTGCCTTATGGTCGATATATAAACTGCAGGATAACAAACTCAACAAACCCTTAAAGGAGTGGCTGGAAGAGAGAATAAAAATTTTGTCCAAATGGCTGACAGGAGCATATAACAAATTGTATGTCATTTTAATACCAGTAATCTATGTAATGATGGTTCTCTCAATACATGTTTACTATGAAAAAGAACCATATCTGGATGTTTTGAAGAATGGTGAATCACTGACTGGGCTAATGGTTGGAACCCCGATTGGACTGTTCGTTGCTTTTTTTGCGGTAAGCAAAATCAGAAAATACGAATTAAAAACGCTTGATTTTCTCAAAGACTTGTACGGTAGACTGTAAATTTTCTCACGAAACGTACAATCTCATCCATGGCCTCCGTTGCCTCCGGGAACATTGGGGCCAGCAGAGGGTAGCAGTGAACCATATTCTCTCCTTTTCGGAATGATACATCGACACCTGAACTCTTAGCTTTAAGGTAGAACATCTCTCCGTCATCATATAGCTCGTCGTCGGTACCTGAATTTATAAATATTGGAGGTAGCCCTTCAAGGTTGCCAAACAGTGGAGATATCAACGGCAGGTCAGGAGGGTTGTTGCCTGTATAGTGTTTGCTGAAGACTAACCAGGAATCAAGAGGAGCAAGTGAGAATCTGTTCTTTGTCCTGTATGAGTCGCTTGAGCAGGTGAGATCTGTCCAGGGCGAAATTGCCACGGCGGCGGCAGGCATGGGAATATTCTGATCCTTAAGGGCAAGCAGAGTAGCCAGACACAGGCCGCCGCCCGCAGATTCCCCCGCAATAAGTATGTTTTCGGCTTTATAACCAAAAGCAAGCAGCCATCTGTAAATTTTTACCGAATCGTCCACCGCGGCCGGATACGGATTCTCGGGCGCCAGTCTGTATTCAAAAACAAGATTCGTTATGCCTGTGTTTTTTGCAAATTTTGATACAAATCCCCTGTGATCGCTGCAAGAGCCCGAAACATAGCCCCCCCCGTGAACATACATTATAACATTCAGACTATTTGCTCTTTCCGGAACGAGCCATTCGCAATTCATGTTTTCTATAATCTGCGCATTTACGGCAACGCCCTCCGGAATACGGGCGTATCTTGCAGCCCCGGTTTCGCATTCATGCCTGAACCCGGCTATGGATGTATTCATGTCGTACCGCTCCTTCCTAATTCTGCCGTTTAACAGATGTCGGTTTCTCAGCAGGAAATTAAACATTTTCCCTTTAAAGCTTGTCATGTTTATCTTTAGTAGATGTGAAAAATAAATTAATTCTGAGGCGCAAAGTTCTTAAAACTAAATCTTAAAATACTTCACATATGTTAATTTATAAGTTTTTTTCTTATCCTGCTCATTGACTGAGGGGCAATTCCAAGAAAGGTTGACAGATGTCTCAGAGGGATTTTATTGATGATCTCCGGATATCTCTCCAACAGCTTTTCATAGCGATGCTCGGCTGTTTCTGTGGTTGCCTCCAAAAGCATCTCCTCAACCTGATTCTGAACGTCATGCAGGAATTTACGTGTGAATGTACTCCATGATTTAAGCTCCAGTAATTTATTTGCGTCAATGAGAGAAGTTTGCCAGACAATAGTTTTATCCAGGGCCTGAATACTCTCTTTTGCCGGTTTCTGTGTAGTGAAACTGATTTTGGATGTAAAGCAATATTGAGCAGCAGTAAAGAATTTTGTGATATCGTCACCATCCTTGTTGATGTAATATCTTACCAAACCCTCCTCGAGAAAGTAGAAATATTTACACACACTGCCCTCTGCTAGTATTATCTCATTTTTTTCAAATACCCTTTTTTCAAATGCCAGCTGTATAATTTTCCAGTCGGCATCGGACAGTTCTGTATACCTTTCTATGAATTTTCGCAGAGAGTTCATTCAGATAATGATTACTTTGACATTAACCAGAGCCCTATACCTGTTTCCAGATTCCGGGAAAGTTCGCTTATAAACCTTGCCATGGGTGCACCATCAATTGTGGCAATGCTTGATTTTGGAAACGTTTGTTCTTTATATTCCGACATTTATCCTGACGATGTTTACAGACAATTATAGACAAGAGTGGATCTCAGTGCACCAAGATACAAAAAAAACAGACGAGCCAGCTGTGACTCGTCTGTTTTTTTACCAGTGGTGTGGTGGCAGACTGGAAAATTGATAAATGACGTTAATTTCCGCCAGATGGGGCAACTTCCCAGCAAGAATCCTCTTCAACATCGGAATCTTCGCGTACAAACATGTAATCCGGCAAGACTTCGCTGCATTTCTGCATGTTGTTTGCCTTCATGTAATGATAAAGCTTCGTTTTGAAATCTTCATCGGAAGACGCCTTTTCCTCCAGAGCCTTGCGGGCTGTGATAGGGTCCTCAAAGTGACTAAAAAGCTCATCCAGCAAATCTTCAAAAAGTAAATGTTTTTCCGGTGGCATTGTTAATAAATTTTGGATTTATCCAAATTTAACAATAACTTTTTTAAGATGCAAAAATTGTTTTGCCCATATAGATTGAAAATCACAACTATTGGATCTTATTCCGAAAAGTGTCAATAAAGATAGAAGGCTGAATTCTTTGTTTAAAGACCGGTTCTTCCGAAGGTGTGATTTTCCTGGAATCCATGTAAATTCCGGGTATTCCGTTAATGTAAATTTCATCATTGATTGTATCACCTTCAGCAGTAATCTGCCTTACTCTTCGCTGTTTTTCTATCCAGTCAAAAATAAGACTTGGATCATAGACAGTTATAGGGATAAAATCGATATTTTCCTGTCCGTTGCCATTATACCAGCTGTGAGCGCGAAGAATAGCGCTCCGTTTAACTCTGTGTCCGTTGTTGTACTCTCCTCCGATAAGGTTTATGGGAATGTTGACGCTTACTCGCCACTCAGGATAGTCATGAGAGAGGCCGGCAACCTCCATTGCCGACATTCCAAAAGAGGTACAACCACCACCCTCATTTTCGAATCTCGACCAGAATGCCCCGCCATAAAAATCACAAGGTTTGGTCTTTGCATCGTGGTTTTTAGTGAATTTTTCCAAAAACTCTATGATTCTTCTTGCGGATTCTTCACATATCCTGTATTTTATGAACCGTATGCCATTTTTCTTTTTCGAAAAATGTGCAATTTTTCTGGTTAGCTCCTTGCGGGTCTCCATCCTTCCATGCAAAACGGCACCAAGCATTCCCAGTCCAATTTTTTCCTTTAATACCAGTCTCCGTTTTTCTGCTCCCGATGTAGAACGTATTGATGTAAGCACAACAGAATCCAAAAGGGGAGTAGATAGTTCTATGAAGAGGTGGCCTATTGAATAAGCATTTTTACTGAAAAGTGACTTTGTGTAACTCTCTAAAGATGTTCTGTATAGCAAAGATGGTGATTCCCAGTTTAAAGGGGAACTTGATTTTATCACATATATTGTGAGTTCGTGAAAACCGGTTGTATCTGCCGAAGAGCCCTTTACAATGGTTACTGAATAACAGGATGCTAGTAATAGAAGGAGAAATTTCAGTATTGCTTTGTTTCTGGTCATAGATCATCTTAAAATGCTAAATTTAGATAAAGATTTCTTTTTTTCATATCTTTATAGTGTAAATCATAAAGAGAAAGGGGTTTTTATATGAATGATTATAATTTTGCATGGGATCAGTTAGGGGATGTCAATGAAGGACGTCCAAACCTTGGAACGGACACAAAAGTAGAGGTTTACCGGTTGATGCAATTTACCATGAGGGCGGTACTTGAAAAGGAGTATGGAGATGAAGTTGCCAGAGAAATTCTGATGAAATCAGGACGACTTGCAGGTGTTGAATTTTGCAAAAGATTATTGGACAGAACATTGCCTCTTACAAAATTCTTTGCCCAACTAACAGAGAAACTCATGGAATTCTCGATAGGTATTTTAAAAGTAGAAAAATTTAATCAGGAGGCGTTGAGCTTTGTTGTTACTGTTTCAGAGGATCTGGATTGTTCAGGCCTTCCTATAACCGGATACACAGTCTGTGACTATGATGAAGGTTTCTTAGAAGGGATTTTCAACGCATATTCAGGCAAGGATTTTGTTGTTAAAGAGGTGGATTGCTGGTGTACAGGAGAGAGAACCTGCAGATTTGCAATAGATGTAAAAAAGAGTTGATCCTTCAAATATTAATGAACATGGAGAAAAAGGAGAAGGAGATTATTGCGGAACTTACAAATGCTGTAAGCAAGCTTTCTCAGGGACAGAGGGTGAATGTGAATTTTGACACTATTGCAGATTCTGATGAAGAGGAGCTTATTAAGCTGAAAGCAGAAATAGCAAAACTGGTGAAACAGTATAACGACAATTATGCCTTTGTCCTTGATATAGCCAAGGGAAAACTCGATACAACTCCTCCCTCTAATAACAGTTTTGCAAATCCCTACAAGCAGCTTCATGCAGATCTGCTGCACCTGACCTGGCAGATAAAACAGATATCAGAAGGAGATTATGACCAGAAGGTTTCATTCTCCGGCGACTTCTCTGCTGCAATAAACAAAATGATTGCATCGCTAAAGGAAAAACAGAGAATTGACGAGTTAAACGTCAAGTATCTGAATGAACTTAAGGAGCTTAATGCCACAAAGGACCGCTTTTTCTCAATTATAGCACATGATCTTAAGAACCCTTTTACCGGATTGCTGGGATTCAGCGATATTCTGCTTTCCAATCTCAGGGAGAAGGATTATGAGTCGGCAGAAGAGTTTGCCGGAATAGTTAAAAAGCTGTCGGAACAGGGATTTAAACTGCTTGTCAACCTTCTTGACTGGGCAAAATCGCAACTGGATGCTATAAAAATCAATATTGAGCCTGTCTCTGTCGGGGTAGCTGTGGATGATTCCAGGAGTATCGTATTAGCTGGTGCAAACAAGAAGAATATTGAGATAATATATGATGGAACCCTTGACTACAATGTGCTTGCCGACTCCAATATACTAAAAACCATATTGAGGAACCTGTTAAGCAATGCTGTCAAATATTGTGAAGACAAGGGTGTGATAAGGATTTCGGCAGAGAGAAAGGGGAAACAGATTTTTATATATGTTTCGGACAACGGTGTTGGAATAAAGAAGGAGAATCTGTCACGCCTGTTCAGGATTGATTGCAATATTAGCACGAAAGGCACGAATAATGAGGAGGGTACGGGCTTGGGGCTAATATTGTGTAAAGAGTTTATAAATAAGATTGGAGGGGATATTTCAGTTGAGAGTACAGAAGGAGAAGGGACAACATTTTCTGTATCGCTGCCTGAAGCGTAAGCGTAATAGTATAGATGGAATACAGATTTACAATATTTTCATTGGTTTTTCTGGCAGCAGGATTACTCTCTTTTTTTGTTGCATATCTCTCCTGGAAGGGTAAAAAAATAAAAGCAGCTGAAGAGCTTGCTATCGTTATGTTTTCGACAGGGTTCTGGGCGCTGTTTGTCATTTTGGAGACTGCTTCCGGAACAATTGAGGGAAAGGTATTCTGGTCAAAAATCGCATATTTTCCGGCTGTTTTCACACCTGTTGCGTATCTTTTTTTTGTTATAAGCTTCATAAACAAAGAGAAATGGTTGAATATCCAGAAGAAAATATGGGTATCTGTTATACCGGCAATCACTTTTCTGCTTGCTCTCACAAACGAGTTCCACCATCTTATCTGGACAAGATTTTCACCAATATCTCCAGAGACCAACCTTACAGAGTATTTTCACGGGATAGGCTTCTGGATAGGATATATGGGCTATAATTACATTTTGCTTTTTACCGCTTCATTCTTTTTGGTCAGACATATCTTTAAACAGATAGAAGTATTAAAGCTCCAGGGAGGCATTATCTTTCTTGCATCTATGTGTCCGTGGATAGCAAGCGTATTATATCTTACCAATAACAATCCTGCGCCTGGTTTCGATATTGTCCCTTTTAGCATAACTATGAGCGGAACATTGATAGCCTGGTCCATATTCAACAAGCGTTTTCTGGAGATTGCTCCTGTTGCCAGAGAGACACTGGTGGAGGTGCTGGATGAGGGAATTGTAGTGCTGGACGAAGAGAACAGGATACAGGATATAAACAGTTCTGCCCGTAAGTTTCTGGAAATTATGAGGAGAGATGTTTTGGGACTTAGTCTTGAGGCTGCTGCCGGGGAGGTCAGGCTGACAAAAGCTGTATTGAGTAAAAATTCGACAACCAGTGTGGAAATTACAAAATGGGATGGCATAGCAAATGAAGATACATTTATATATGTTGTAAACAAACAGGAAATTGCAAATCACGCCGGCAGCCGACTGATTATTATAAGGGACCATACCATGGAGGTAAAGCGAAGGAATGAGCTAAGGCTTGGAGAGGAGCGCTACCGCAACATGTTCAGTCTTTTTCGCCTTATGGCCGACAATATGCAGGATTTGTTGTGGGCCAAGGATCTTGACAAGAATTATATTTTTGCAAACAAGGCTATATGTGAAAAACTTCTGAAAGCTAAAGATGTAGAGGAACCTATTGGCAAAAGTGATATCTATTTTGCCACAAGAGAGAGGTTACGGCATCCGGAGAGAAACGACTGGCACACCTTTGGGGAATTGTGTCAGGATACCGACAATGTTGTGTTGCAGTCAGGAAAGCCTGAGAGTTTTGAAGAATCCGGGAATGTGGAAGGGGAGTTTATTGTTCTGGATGCTAATAAGGCGCTGATGCACGACGATAACGGTAACGTCATTGGTATTGTGGGAAGTGCAAGGGACATAACTATGCAAAAAAAATCTGAATCAATTATTCTTAAGAGAGACAGACTTTTAGATGCAATAGCCCGTGCAACCTCAATTCTGGTTCAGGGAGAAAATCTTGGAGAGTCTATTGAAGAAGCATTGGGTATTATTGGCATGGCTACTGAGACCAACAGGGCATATATTTTTACGAATACAGATCATCCCGGATACAAGATGCCTTTGATGAGCCAGAAGTATGAGTGGACAGATGGCACTGTGGAAAAACAGATTAATAATACCTATTTGCAGAATCTTCCCTATGAAAATGTTTGTCCCAGATGGTTTACAACTTTCCTTTCCGGAGGAACCATTACAGGGATAGTGCGTGATTTTCCGGATATTGAGAAAGCAGATCTTGAGAGTCAGGGAATAAAATCAATTTTGGCCACCCCCATTTTTGTTGACAAGAAGCTGTGGGGGTTCATTGGTTTTGACGATTGCGTTAATGAAAGGGAGTGGTCGTCGATTGAGGAGAAACTTATCTCTGCTGCGGCAAATACAATTGGAGCAGCTTACCTTAGAAAGTTAAATCAGGAGGAACTTATAGTGGCAAAGGAGCGGGCCGAGGAGAGCGACAGGCTAAAGTCTGCTTTTCTATCCAACCTTAGCCACGAGATTCGCACTCCGCTCAATGCTATTACCGGTTTTCTGGATCTGTTTCAAACTACAGAAATAAGTGCAGAAGAACAGATACTATACTCGGACCTCCTGAAAAAGAGCAGCGAAAGGATCCTCAGTACCCTGAACGATATAATTGAGATTTCAAAAATAGAGGCGGGCTATGCCAGACTTAGTGAGGGTAATGTAAGTCTTAATGAAATAATTGACATTCTTTGTGCCACTTTCAAGACTGAGGCAGAAAACAAGGGATTACGAATATCGGCAATCAAAGGGCTTGTAGACAGGGCATCTTATGTAAATATTGACAAGGTTAAGCTTGAGGCAGTTCTTATCAATCTTATTAAAAACGCAATAAAATTCACACAAGCCGGGTTTGTTGAGTTTGGATATATGCTTGACCATGACCGGTTATTGTTTTTTGTAAGGGACAGTGGAATAGGCATACCACCGGACAGGCAAGAGGTCATTTTCGAGGCATTTACTCAGGCAGATCAAAACATAACCCGCAAATACGAAGGGGCAGGTATAGGTCTTGCCATTGTCAGGGAGTATGTTGAGATGCTGGGTGGGAGCATAGGTGTTGAGTCGGAGCCGGGAAAAGGGAGCTATTTCTACTTTGGAATAAAATATAACCCCGTATAACCAACTCGATAATTAATTACCTAAAACGGAACGCAGATGGTTTGTGAATTTCTCCCCTGCCTCCTTTAGTGAGGGTCTGAGACCGGTCTCCTTCTCTATGGAAGTGACACCCTTATCTATAAAACCGCATGGATTTATATGATTGAAGTAACTTAGATCTGTTGTCACGTTGAGGGCAAATCCGTGCATTGTTACAAAACGCGATGCCTTTACACCAAGTGCGGCTATTTTACGTGCTTTTGGCGTCAGGGCATCAATCCATACCCCCACGGCTCCATCCATCCTTGAGGCGGTTATACCATACTCTGCAACTGTCATAATGATTGCCTCTTCCAGACACCACATATATTTTTTGATTCCCAGACCAAGTTCTTCAAGATCAAAGATCGGGTAACCTACCAGTTGTCCGTAACCATGATAGGTTACGTCGCCTCCTCTCTCTATTCTGTAGTATTTTGCTCCAATCCTTTTTAGAAAATCTTCGTTAAAGAGCAGGTTGTTTACATTTCCGTGCATGCCCATTGTGTAGACATGTGGGTGTTCGAGCAGCAAAAGAGACATCTCTCCTTTCTCTCCCTTCGATTTTGCCTCAATCAGCTTGTTGAAAAGTTCTTTTTGCATGTCCCAGGCCTCTTTGTAGTCTATAAGACCAAGCTCCTGAACCAGAATTTTTGCGCCGCGGTTTGTGGTAATTATCATATAATCAATAAATAACAATTGTAAAACTTTTGGCTATTGCCTGCTGCCCATTGCTTTTTCCGCCATATATGACGATCTTACCAACGGGCCACTCTCTGCATAGGAGAACCCAATTTTTAGGGCAAACTCCTTGTACTTGTCAAATTGGATGGGATTAATATATTCTATGACAGGCAGATGATTTAGCGATGGCCTCAGATACTGACCAATAGTTACAACACTGCAGCCGTTATTGTGCAAATCGGATAGCGCCTCCATTACCTCTTCTTCACTCTCTCCCAGACCAAGCATAAGGCCGCTTTTGGCTATAAAGCCTTTCCGCGATATGTAGTTTATTGTCTGCATAGATACCTCGTACTTAGCTCTTGAGCGGACAGAAGGAGTTAGTCTTTTTACTGTTTCAATATTGTGTGCCACAACATGAGGCTGTGAGTCAAGTACAATATCTATAAGTTCCTCTCTGGCATCAAAATCAGGAATGAGTACCTCAATTGTTGTAGAAGGGTTTACTTTACGACATTCAGAAATGACATCGGCCCAGTGAGCAGCACCTCCGTCGGGTAAATCATCACGTGTAACAGATGTTATTACACAGTGTTTAAGTTTCATGAGAGAAACGGACTCTGCCAGTTCGGCGGGCTCCTTCTTATTAGGTGTGAGTGGCTTGCCTGTGGTTGTAGCACAGAATCTGCAGGAACGGGTGCATATATCACCAAGTATCATGAATGTTGCAGTTCCTCTGCTCCAGCATTCTGTTTTATTTGGGCACATACCACTGCTGCAGATTGTATGTAGTGAATGTTCTTTAACAATTTTATCTACTTCTGAATATCCTCCGGATGTATCTAGTTTTATTTTTAACCATTCAGGTTTTTTGTCTGTTCTTATTATCATTCCTAATTATAACAGTTGATTACGCAGTTCAAATTCAATTTCTGCCGGAGGCATGTTTTCTGAATCGTAAAATGAATTTATATCCAGAGTGTCTTTGTCCAGAAGATCATTTGGAATCAGAAAATCAATCTCCTCGTTACCGGTTTTAAACAGACAACTCTTCTCTGTTCCATCATGAAGTGTTGTCCTGAACTCTACATTATTGAAATCCTTTATATCTATCGAACCTGAATCTGTAAGGTAAAAGTATTCTTGTATATCTGATGGCTTTATGCTTGTCCTGAATTTTTTTTGTTTCCCCGCCACTATTTTATCAAAGAGCGCAGGTTCTATACTGAATGTAAGTTTTTCCATTACTTGTGGCTTGTGTATTATTTTGGTGTAGTTGTTAAAAGCGTGCCCTTGCCAGTACTATACCGGTGTTCCGGCCTGTACCTTTTACATATTCCGACAGAGGTTCTTTGTTGATTACCACTTTTTTATGTGTAGAGGATGCATGAATAAAGGTCAGTTTTTTGCCTTCTTTGTAGATAATTCCCACATGCGATATATCTATTCCCGGGATGGTTGTTACTAACCCTACCATATCGCCGCTCTTGATTTGTGATGCTCTCTTTTCTATCTCTTCTGTTGGAAGATAGTAGTACTCTCTTGAATTAATTTCGCTCTCCTTGGCTTTTATTTTCCCAATCAGATCTTCTTTTCCGTTAAGCTGTTTGTATCGATCAGTATTAGAAGACATTATATATAGATTTAGAGATAGTGGTTTTGACCCCGCCATTTTGGATACATTTTTTACAATTTTCTTCTCCTCATTCTGATAAATCCAGTCAGATGTATAGTGCAGCCTGTCGGTATAGTCGTTTATCACACCATCTCTGTAGCGGATAAGTCTAAGCTTGCTGCAGAAATTATCGAAGGTGAGATCTTTTGTTTTAGCGGTCATTGCCAAGGCAAATACAGTCTCTAAAAATGTTGTACAATCAAGCGCCCTGAGGTTCACGACCAGACCTTCAGGTTCTACTTCCAGGGTATTGGCAACATAAGGAACATTAAGGAAGAATTTTGCAGTTTCGATAATAAGCTGATTGTCTGGCAGATTTGTTTTGTTGTAAATATAAGCAGTGTATTTGTCAAATATGCTTCGGTCCTCTGATTTGTAATAGACCTTTTGGCTGCCTTGCGGTTGCTTGCCGGTTTTTTTATCTGGTTGAGCAAATGATATGCTTGTCAGCGATATCATAAGTATAAATAGAAATAGTTTTTTCATCTCTTTATTATTTCCTCTAATGTAAATATTAACGCAGAGAATAGCAAATCTTAGTTGCTTCCATTCTCACATCTCCAGCTGATAATGTATTGTAAATCATCAGGTAATTGTGATTTTTCCATTACTGTACATATTGTCCAGGAGCCTTTTAGGTCATTTTGAAGTGAGGTCAGTTCAAAATGTGCCATTGAAATTCCCATATCAAGTTCATGCATTCCCATTGATTCGTAGATTCTGTTCTTTGGCTTTTTAAAGAAATGGAAAGTGTCACTGTTTTCGTCAAAAAATATCCTCCATGGCTGAGTGTTGCTGGCCGATGGTGCAAGCCTTACCATTTCAAGAGAATCAGAATATTTATAAATTGTGCTTGTGTGGCTGGAGGCTGTTTGGCTGAGGTTTAGGGGCTCTTGTGTGTGGTAATTGAAAAAAAGTTTTTCCCGGGGAAGTCTTTGTGAGGCACCTACCGCATATCTCATAAACTTTTCGGGAATTGTTTTTTTTTCTGCGGCATATCCTAATACCACCAGACCTGGAATTACGGAACCTTCTTCCAGAATTATGTCGTTGAAATAGTCGTGGTCGAAATATTCTATCAAACATGATTCAATTCCAATTTCGGTTT
>CAZREC010000024.1:0-29229 GCA_964599025.1 uncultured Muribaculaceae bacterium
TGGGTGACATACAACACGTTGATGCTCAAATAATATTTGAAATGTAAAAAATATGACCCCAAGCATACTTCAAATTCCACACTTGGATATGCTTTTACCACACTTTTGCACAATTATATTTGCTCTGTCTACTTTTTTATTTGACCTTAAAAATTTCAGGGCTGCTTGTTTTTTTCAAGTTGCTTTGCCTTCTCCTTCTCAAGTTTAGCTTTATCTTTCTCTGCTTTCATCCTCTTGGCATACAACCCGGAAAGCTTCTCATATTTAAGATATTGCTCGGGGGTGAAAATCTTCTTGAAGGCAACATCTGTCTTGTTCAACCACAACTCCTGCACTGCACGGTAACTCTCCTGGGTCTGAACCCCACCCTTCTTCATTCTCTCAAAATCTGCATATACCCCGCCAATATTCGCCTGCAATACAGAATCCACAAGAAATGTCTGCCCATCATTCAGCCCAAGATCCTTCTGATACTTGTCGGCCTGCAACGCCGCAATCTCAACCGGAGTCTTCGGCTTCTCCTCCTGCTGATTCTGATACTGAGCAAAAGAAGATGTTGATGACAGTAATATTGTGGTGATTAAAAGGGATATTGAAGAGAGAAGTTTTGTGGCAGTTTTCATATAATTTGAAATTTTTCTACGGGTTTTGGACAAATTTAGTATTAATTCTGCGAATTTAAGAAGTGTTCATAAATTGTCAGATAAATACTTGTGCTATAGATAAGAAAATTATAGCTTTACATAGGGTTAGTGAAATGAATAAAGATATTTAATATCAATGTGCTTTATGGATAAACTGACAATAGAACAAAGAAAAAAAAATATGCAGGCAGTCAAGAATAAAAATTCTAAAATAGAAATTATGCTTGCAAAGGAACTTTGGAAAAAAGGATTACGATACAGAAAAAACGATCTATCTGTTTTTGGAAAACCAGACTTGACTTTTAAAAGATACAAAATTGCGATTTTTGTTGACAGTGAATTTTGGCATGGAAAAGATTGGGAAACGAAGAAGTATGAACATAAAAGTAATCAAGAGTTCTGGTATAACAAAATAGAGCGTAATATACAGAGAGACATAGAAGTAAATGATTATTTGTTGAAAAATAATTGGGAAGTTATTCGGTTTTGGGGGAAAGAGATTGAAAGAGAATTAGTATCTTGCGTTCGAATTATTGAGGGAAAAATAAATGAAATTAAAAGACAAAATATCCATAGATGAAGTGAGCGGACAAACATTTAAAAATAGAGTTGAAGAAGCTTCTGAATATGGCACTGCTGCATTTACACACTATTTACATAATCACAAAAATGGTGTTTCAAAATACTTTAAAAAGGAAGCTATTACACATGTTAAACGAGCATTAGAATATAAATATCCGGAAGACGATATTACCACTATTGTTGCAGAAGAAGCGTTACAATACATGCTTCTATGCTTTAAAAATGAAGTTCCATTTCCGGAACCTGAAGAACCTAAATTTGCATTTATTGATTTATTTGCCGGAATTGGTGGTTTTAGAATGGCTATGCAAAATCTGGGTGGTAAGTGTGTCTTTACAAGCGAGTGGGATGAACAAGCAAAAATAACCTACGAAGCAAATTTTGGAGAGGTACCTTTTGGGGATATCACAAAAAAAGAAACGAAGAGATTTATTCCGGATGGGTTTGATGTTTTATGCGCAGGATTTCCATGTCAAGCTTTTTCCATAGCAGGAAAAAGAGGAGGATTTGACGATACTAGAGGAACATTGTTTTTTGATGTTGCAGAAATTATAAAGCAAAAAAGGCCTAAAGCAATTTTTTTAGAAAACGTAAAGGGGTTACGTAACCATGATAAAGGAAAAACCCTTGAAACTATTCTAAGTGTTTTGAGAAACGACCTTGATTATTTTGTTGAAGAGCCACAAATAATGAATGCTAAGGATTTTGGAGTTCCTCAAAATAGAGAAAGAATCTACATCGTTGGTTTTAGGAAAGATTTAAACATAGAATCATTTGAATATCCCAAACCAATAAAGAAACATTTAACATTTGCTGATGTGAAAGAGATCAGCGTTCCCCCAACTAAATATTTCCTTTCAACTCAATATTTACAAACCTTAATAAATCATAAGGCAAGACATGAAGATAAAGGGAACGGATTTGGTTATGAAATCATTGCTGATGATGAAATTGCTAATGCCATTGTTGTTGGAGGAATGGGTAGAGAAAGAAATTTAGTAATAGATAACCGCATAACAGATTTCACTCCAACAACGCACATTAAAGGTGTTGTAAACAGGCAAGGGATTAGAAAAATGACACCGAGAGAGTGGGCTAGATTACAAGGATTTCCGGATTCTTATATAATCCCGGTTGCCGATGCATCTGCTTATAAACAATTTGGTAATTCTGTTGCTGTGCCGGCAATACAGGCTACAGCGAATAATATATTAAAATTATTAGGAGTAAAGACAAATGATAACAGGCAATAAAGGGGAATGGAGTGAAATATATACACTTCTTAAAATTATATCAGATAAAAATCTATATGCTGGAGATAGTGACTTACATAAAATTGAAAGCCTAATTTTTCCTGTCATAAAAATACTTCGCGACGAATCTAACGGAACTTATGAGTACAGTTACAAAAAAAACTTAGTAATTATAAGAGGCAATGAGGAACAGTTTCGAATACCAATCAAAAAGTTTAAAGAACAAGCATTTTTATTAATTTCAAAATTGAAGGAGACCACCTCTGCAACATTTTCAATTCCCGAAATTGAGACATTCATAAATTCGTTTAATTGTGTTTCTTTAAAAGCAAGATCTTCTGTAAAAAGTGATATAAAAATCGTAATTCACGACAAAAGAACAGGAACAAATCCTGAATTAGGTTTTAGTATTAAATCTCAAATAGGTGGAGCATCTACTCTGCTTAACGCAGGTAAGACGACCAATTTTATTTATAAAATTACTGGGGAAAGACTGACTAATGAGCAAATTGCAACAATTAATGCAATTGAAAGCAGAAGTAAGATTAAAGATAGAATAGAAAAAATTAAAGAATATTCTGGTAGATTAGTTTATACTAAAGCTGAAAGCTCAATTTTCGGTAATAATCTGACATTAATTGATAGTTCACTCCCAAAAATACTCTCTGAAATTGTATATTTATTTTTTACTTCAACTGATTCAAAGACATCAGACTTAGTAAACACAATTTCTTCACAAAACCCACTTGGCTATGATCTTTCAACTGAACACCCTTTTTATTCATATAAGATTAAACGTTTTCTGACAGACATTGCATTAGGGATGATGCCCTCGAAAGTTTGGACAGGTGAACTTGATGCTACTGGTGGATATTTAGTTGTTAAAGAAGATGGTGAAATCTTGTGTTACCATATTTATAATAGAAATGAGTTTGAGAATTATTTAATAAACAACACAAAATTAGAAACAGCTAGCAGCACAAGACATGAATTCGGGAAAGTTTATGAAATTGACGGGGAAGCATATATCAACTTGAACTTACAAGTTCGATTTTTGAAATAGCCTTATTATAAATGGTTTCTAGAGTTTCTTAAATCGCCATTTCAGAACCCGCAAAATATTTTTCAATATTCTACATTTATAAAGTAAACAATGCTCTATTAAAGAGTTTGTTGCTATTTTTTATAGGTGTGTTAATACAAAAAATAGCTTATTATGCTAATTTGGGAAAACTTAATGTAAATCGTATCGAATCTGTCCGAATTTGAGTCAAAACAATCAAAATCGCGCAAACTCACCCGAATTAAATTTTATTCTTCAACTTCAAAACAAAAATAGTTTGAAAAATGTCCGTTTCTTACGCAATAAACGGGACAAATACATTGCATTTGCACGAAACGATATTGTATGAAAATATCTGATATTATAGCTGATACAGTGGGTTACCAACGGCTGTATATAAGTTTCAAAGTTATTAGCGTTGTTTACCAGGTTTAGTTTTGTTAGTATCTCTTTTCGGCTTTTTGCTGCCGATGCACTTTCCAAAACTCCAATAAACTTGTTAGCTATACCTCCAGCTATACCTCCAGCTATGGCTCTAATTTGATTATCTGCTATCAATTTATTAACCTCTAAGATTTGAATATCAGAATATTGTGGCAATTCAATTTGATTGCTTTCTTGGCTGTTAACTATACCTCCTGTTCTTGTAATGCCTGCCTTTTCGATTATTTCATTCAATAAAAATGGATGTATTTGAACAAAAGCCGGATGTATTGGAAGCATTACCTGAAACCATGTTCTCTCATTGTCTTGGAAACTTGTATCAAAACTACATATATTTATGTTTGCTCACAGAATTGGTTCAATATAGAAGTGAGACTAATGTGAATTCTTAACCAAACCTTATTAAGGATGGTTGCTGGAATTTATTGAAGGACTATATCAAAATCGGCAAAATATTTTTTAATATCCTACATATATAAAGAAGACAATACTCTATTAAAGTGTTTGTTGCTATCTGTATATAGTGGTTGTCAATTGTAAAATGACTTACACGTATTGTAAGTCAAAAACAATAAATTATCTTTGTCGTGAGAATTTCATTTAGCTCCAGTAAACTAAAGCGAATCGCGAACCATGGCAACAAAATCAAATCAATACTTCCCTAAGATTCAATTTCATCCGGGTGAGACTCTGGCTGAGAAGCTGGAAGAATTGGGTATGGGGCCAAAGGAGTTTTCTGTAAGGACAAACAAGCCGGAGAAAACTATAATTGCAGTTTTGACTGCCAAGAGCTCTATCACGCCGGAAATGGCGGTTAAATTTGAGCATGTTCTTAAAATTCCTGCTCATTTTTGGCTGAAACAACAGAGTGAGTACGACGAATATCATGCCCGAGTAGAAAACAATAAGTTAGTAGAAAATTCAATTGCCTGGGCTAAATCATTCCCCATTAAAGAGATGATTAAACTTGGCTGGATTGCAGAAAAGCAGGAGTGGGAGGAAAAGACAAAGGAGTTGTTGTCGTTTTTCTGTATAAGTAATCATAAGGCATGGGAGGACTACTATCTGAATCAGGAATTAAAAACAGCCTTCAGAATTTCTTTAAAAAATACTCAACAGCCTCATTCAATTTCTGCATGGTTACGTCATGGCGAAATTGCAGCTGCCAAAATGGAGAGCAATAGTTATTCGGAGGCAGGATTGAGAGCCTTACTACCGGAACTTAAACTGTTAATGGCAGAACATCCGGATGATTTCTTTGTAAAGCTGCAAGCTGCTTGTCTGCAGGCAGGGGTTAAAATCATATTTACACCATGCCTGCCACATGCTCCAATAAGCGGCGCAACCCGATGGATTAATGATAATCCGGTAATCCAGATATCGGGTAGATATAAAAGAAACGACAGCTTTTGGTTCACCTTTTTCCATGAGGTCGGTCACATTATTTTACATGGCAAGAAAGATGTATTTCTGGAAAATGTAGAGAATTGTGAATTGAGCCCCGATAAAGAGCATGAAGCTGATAATTTTGCAATAAAATGGACATTCTCGATCTCGGAAGAAAAGCAGTTACTGGCAAAAGGGGTATTGACAGAGCCTGATATCCTGGCATATGCAAATCAAATAAATACCCATCCCGCAATGATCGTCGGAAGACTGCAGCATGAAAAACTCATCAAATACAGCGTTGGGAAAAGGTTTCTGGTGCCAGTTGATTTGTCAGGGAAAAGATAGTGTCTACCCTCTTTGCATTTTCATTTCAATACCTTTCCGGGTCAGTCTATATTTTTGCTTTGAACAAAATTTAACTTCCTTGAAGTTTTTTGTATATTGCTGGTATGTAAGAAAATACTGGATATTTTCCAGATGAGATTTTCTCAGAAAATTTTGTAAATAGCAGTACGATAGACGGTTATAAAAAATTTCAAGGAAACGAATTTGCTCAATAGAAAACTTCATTTAAAGTATTCGGAAAATGGACAAATGCTTGTGCAGTAACTTGTGCACCTGCTTGTGCTGTGTGATCTGCCAGTTCTTTTCAGATTGTGTTAAAACCCAGATGGTTGGGAGATAATTTTTCCGGAATATCGAAGGAAAAATATTTGCAAACTACACATATTCAATTATTTATAAAAACAACTGGCAGATCGAGGCTTCTCCTGGATGCCTCCTGCCATTTGACGGCCACCATCCCGTCTCTTCCCGCCTGCCCCCAATCACCGTCCCGCCTGCCTCCCATCATCGTTTTTTGTCTAAGAAAAAAATTATAACTACACTTGTACTCTGTCGGAGTATTCATTCTTGTTTTGTTCTCAGATAAAAATGTCGTTGGATATCAATAGTAAGGATTTTGTTGCTTATCTCAAGGGTGGCAGCGAGGAGGCTTTTACTACACTGTATAACCATTATAATCTGCATCTTTGCTCTTATGCATACAGGATACTGAACGACAATGGTGAGGCCAGGGAGACGGTGCATCTTACATTTTGCAAGTTCTGGGACAACCGCAAAGGCATCGACATAAATGAGTCGCTTAACTCCTATCTCTATAAATCGGTTTACAACAATTGCATCAGCCTGCTCAGAAAAAAGAAGCAGTATGCCAAATATGTTGAACTTGGTCTGGGTGACCTGCACTTCAACCGGATTGTGCAGAATCCGCATGCAGAACTTAAGATGATAGATTCCGAAAACAGAAAAATAATTTTGTCTGCAATTAACGAACTTCCCGAAAAGTGCAGAGAAATCTTTATAAAATGCAAAATCAACGGTCTGACTTATCCTAAGGTTGCTGAAGATCTTAATATTTCGGTCAAGACTGTTGAGACGCAAATGTCAATAGCACTCAGGAGGCTAAGGAAAAAATTGGATTGGTTGTTAATTCTTTTGATTTTACCTTAAGGGTGTTTTGATTATTTTGCGTCATAACTATAGAACAGATGAAAATGATGCAAGAAACAGATCGCACCGGGACCGATATCCTTTTAGCCAAAATTCTACAGGGGGTTGCCACCAAAGAAGAAATTCTCGAATTTTCCGAATGGATCAAAGACTATCACAATGAAGTTTATTTCGACAGATTTAAAGAGATGTGGCACGTCTCTGTCGATAAATTATACTTAGCAGAAAACGCAAAACTGCATAACCCGAGAAGGTTCGTCTCGTATATGCGCACAACCAGAAAGAGACATAGATTAAGACTGGGAATTACATATTCTCTGTCTGCTGCCGCTTTGTTTGTCCTGTTCTTCGGCATTTCACAATACCTGAACACAGGAAATTCCAACTCAGGCAAAGATGTGGATTTCACCGCATTGAATTATTCAAAGGATTCCATCAGAGTAGAGCTCAACAATGGAAAGCAAGTGAAGAAGATAAAGGATGCAACTACTACTATGACAAATCTGGAGGATAAGATTGCACAGAATGTCAAAATACAGGAGATTCAGCCGGCTAAGGTATACAACACGGTATCAACCCCTTCAGGAGAGAGGGTAACAATGGTGCTTTCCGACCAAACCGTAGTCTACCTCACATCAAACTCATATTTGAAGTATCCGGCCAGGTTCGATAAGGACAAACGCGAAGTTACCCTTGTGGGACGTGCATATTTTGAGGTTAAGAAGTCGAAGGTGCCGTTCATCGTTAATACAGCGGATATGAATGTAGAGGTGCTTGGAACATCTTTCGACGTTGAGTCGAGGAACAGTGGCTCAAGCGCATCCGTTATTCTGGTGGAGGGTTCGGTAAAAGTACACGCCGACGGAAAGACACAGCTTATTCATCCGGATGAGCAGATGAGCCTGCAGAGAGAGACCAAGGAGATGACGGTCAAAAGCGTGGATTCCAAGCTGATGACAATGTGGAAGGATGGCGTTCTTATTGTCCGCGGTCAGTCATTCGCAGAACTTATAGAGAGTCTTTCTTCATGGTACGGGGTAAAGATTGTAGACAGGTCGGGCGTTTCAAACAAGGATAAGTTCAACGGACGGTTCGACAGGGAGGACATTGAGGCAGCGATAAAGGCTGTTTCCATAAGTGCCAGCATAAAATACAGAATCGAGGACGGTAAGCTGGTTCTCGAGGATATTTGACCAATAGCAAACCCTAACAAATTATTATATAACCCACGCTATTTATAACTAAACAAACTAACTATGAAGAAATTATTCGTTTTGCGGCATCCATTATTATTGCCGTTATTATGTTTCTTCCTTCTTTCCGGGAAGCTCTCAGGGGCCACTCAGCAAGAGAGGATTACTCTTAATCTTAAAGATGCTACCATTACGCAGTTCTTTAAAGAGGTTGAAAACAGAACAGCATATAAGTTTTTCTATAAAGACTCACAGGTTGAGAATGCACCACTTGTAAACGTAGATGCCAATAACAAAACGCTTACAGAGGTTCTTAATGTTGTCTTTGAAAAAACAAGCCTGTCGTATGAGATCACCGGCAATCAGATTGTAATAAAGCAAAAAGTTGTTGCAGACAAGAGAGTCAGAACAATCTCAGGAACGGTGACAGATAAGAACAAGGACCCGCTGCCATTTGTAACAGTTGCAGTGGTAGGGACAAACAAGGGAGTCTATACCGATATCAAAGGTGAGTTCTCCATTGATGTTCCGGTTGAAGCTACCTCAAGCCTTAATTTCAGGATGATTGGAATGAATGACGTGACAATCATTTTAGACAAAAGGAACAACTATCAGGTTATGCTTACCGAAAACACACAGTCTTTAAACGAGGTTGTTGTTACAGGTATCGTAAACAAAAAGGCAGAGAGTTTCACAGGTTCTGTTACCTCTATATCTTCAAAGGATCTTGCAAGAGTAGGTAACAAAAACGTATTTGAATCGCTGAAAAATATAGACCCGTCTATATATATCATGGACAACCTGCTGAACGGTTCCAACCCTAACTCGTTACCGGGTATGGAGATAAGGGGAACATCTAGTTTCCCTGCCGATGCCACAACAGGAATAACCCTTAAAGGTAACTACGGTAACATTCCTAATACACCACTGTTCGTTCTCGACGGTTTTGAGACAAGTGTGGAGAGAATCATGGACATGGACATGAACAGGATTGAAAGCGTGACCATTCTAAAGGATGCATCGGCCAAAGCACTTTATGGTTCAAAAGCAGCCAACGGAGTTGTTGTAATTGAGACAAAGAAAATGGCAGGTGGCGATAAAAGGGTGACATATACAGGAAGTCTGGATGTCTCTATGCCCGACCTTACCAGTTACAACCTGACTAATTCGGCAGAAAAGCTTGAGGTAGAAAGGATTGAGGGTGTTTATACTTTCCCGAATAACATTGATGCACAACTGGCTGCAAATAAACTGTATAACGACAGGAGAAAATTAATTGAAGAGGGACTTGATACATATTGGTTGTCAAAACCCTTGAGAGTAGGTGTTGGTTCCAAACACAACGTAAATATTGAACTTGGCGATAGTAAAAGTCTTAAAGGAATTGCCGACTTTACCTACAATACCATAAACGGTGTAATGAAGGATTCATACAGAAGGAACATCTCTGGTAGCGTTAATATGTCATACAGATATAAAAATGTGATTTTCAGAAACATCATGACAGCAGTAAGTAATCAGGGAGAAGAGAGCCCATGGGGTGGCTTTGATGCTTATGCTAAAATGAACCCTTACTGGAGAAGCAACGATGCAGTAACAGGAATGTTGTTAAGATGGGCTGAGCCGTCTACTTATACTGCCAACCCAATGTTCGACGCAACAATTGGAACAAAAAACACTTCGAGCTACCTCGATTTTCTAAACAACTTCTATGTTGAGTTGAGGCCTACCCAATACATTAAGGTTGCCGGTCGTTTGGGAGTATCTGCAAAAAGAAGTAGCGCAGACGAATTTCTGCCTTCTAATCACTCAAAATTTTCAACAAGCTCATATATGACTAATGAGAATTTGAAGATGAGAAGAGGTTCCTACAGACTGGACAATGGAAAGAGCAGTAGCTTTTCAGGAGACGTAAATGCCTCATATACAAGAGATATTCGCAAACATTACATTTCTGCAAACATTGGTGCATTTGCTTCTGAAACCATGTATTCTGCTTATGTGAACATAGCTGAGGGATTTCCAAACAATCAGGCTGCCGATATAACATTTGCCCGCCAGTATGCCGAAGGTACAAGGCCGGTTGGTCTGTCATCGCTGAACAGAGAGTTAAGCTTTCTTGCAACAGCCAACTACGCTTACGACAACAGATATTTGCTGGATGCAACCTACAGACTTAGTGCATCTTCTCTTTATGGAAAGGATAACAGATGGGCACCGGGATGGAGCGTCGGAATAGGATGGAACATAAACAATGAGGGTTTACTCAGGAATTCAAAAGTTATTAAGCAACTGAAACTAAGGGGTTCTGTAGGGGTTACCGGAAACCAGAACTTCAACACCAGCTATGCTGTTGGAACATATAACTACTACACCGATTATAACTACAACGGATTTACAGGTGCATATCTGTCAAACCTACCTAACCCAGCACTCAAGTGGGAGCAGAAAAAGGACTACAATGTAGGTATTGATGCAACAATCAGTGCATTAAGACTTAAGGCAGACTATTATGACAGTTACACAGAGAACATGGTTACGAATGTCTCTGTCTCTCCTTCTACAGGTTTCAATATGGTAAAGGATAATCTGGGACTGGTAAGAAACAGAGGTTTTGAGGTTACTGCAAACATCAGTTTGTGGCAAAAGGAGAATGGATTTGTAAATATCTACGGATCTGTTGCTTCTAATGTGAATGAGATAGTAAGCTTGTCGGAGAGCATGAAGACATACAACGCACTTCAGGAGAAAGAGGCTGCAGACAAAGGAAACAATAAACCTGTAATTATGTACAAGGACGGTATGTCTATGAGTGCTATATGGGCAGTTAAATCATTGGGAATTGATCCAATGAACGGTCAGGAGATTTATCTTAAGAAGGATGGTACAAGAACCTATGTATACGATCCGCTTGATCTTATTGTTGTAGGCGATACAAGACCCGATGCAAGGGGCCATTTCGGGATTACTGCAGAATACAAAGGGTTTGGATTTAGTACAACATTCAGATATCAGGTTGGTGGACAGATGTATAACCAGACACTAGTTGACAGGGTAGAAAACATCAACATCAACGAAAATGTAGATAAGAGAGTATTGTCAGGAAGGTGGCAGACACCTGGACAACTGGCGATGTTCAAAAGACTTGGAACATTCCAATACGAAGGTGACCCATTGGCTCGTCAGGAGATGACCAGAGCAACTAGCAGGTTTGTCCAGAACATAAACGATCTTACCTGGGGTACTGCATCGCTGTATTATGACTTTCCAAAATCAATGATAGACAACTGGAACATCCAAAGAATGAGATTCTCTCTATATATGAATGACATTTTGACAATTTCGTCTATAGAAACAGAGAGAGGACTATATTATCCGTTTGCAAGAACAGTCTCTTGTTCATTATCAATTACTTTTTAATTAGAGTGTTATGAAAAATATAATAAAAACAATAGTTTTATCATTAAGCCTTGTATTTGCTTCTTGCAGTTCGTGGTTAGATGTAACTCCACCTTCACAGATAAGGGAAGAGGCTCAATTCAGTTCAGTTGACGGGTTCCAGCAAGCCTTGATTGGTTGCTATATTGGTATGACAGATGAAATGCTGTACGGCAGAGCGTTGTCATGGTCCACCATAGAACTAATGGCAGGTCAGTTTGTGCCGCTTCAGGGATCAACAAATAATGATTACAGCATTTCTACATATAACTACACATCGTCTAATGCTGTCTCTTACATTAACGGTATTTGGTCAAAGGCATACAATGTAATTGCTAACGTAAACAATGCCCTAAAGTACATTGAGATTAACAAAAATGTACTTGACAATATCAATTATCAGATGATAAAAGGTGAATTATTGTCAATAAGGGCATTCATGCACTTCGACCTTATGAGGTTATACGGTGTTGGGAAATTGGGCTCGAGGACAGATGTTACATCAAAATTTGCAATTCCATACGTAACAACCCTGAGCAAGGAGATGACTCCTCAGCTCTCTTACAAACAAACCATAGACCTGCTTGTGGCAGACCTTGATAACGCAATCAAACTGCTTGAGATTGATCCTGTTACAAAAATTCAGCCGGCATCATATTATGCAGATGTAAACATTGATGGTTTTTATTCTAATCGCCAGCAAAGACTTAACTATTATGCAACCAGCCTGTTGCTGGCAAAGGTTTATATGTGGGAAGGAAGCAGTGCAAGTATTGCAAAGGCTCTTACACTTGCCAATAAAGTAATAGCAGATTCAGAATCTAAAGGTCTTGTTACCTGGGCAACCAGCACAAGTGTTACAGATGATGTATTAATGAAATCGGAACATTTGATGTCACTTAGCACCCAGAACCTGACAAGTAAAACTGCAGATTTCTTCAAGCTTGTAATAATTGCTGCCAGTGACATTAAAGCGCAATATGTTTCATATGACAGAATGATGAGCATATATGAGGCAAGTGGCATAGGTAGCACCGACTACAGATTTTCAAAGTTATTTATTCAGAATTCTGTAACTCTGGCAGGAAATAATGCATTTACTCCTCTAAAGTATTATGGAACAGGAAGTGCACAAACAACAAAGAACTTTATTCCTTTAATGAGAATTCCTGAAGCATACTATATTGCAGCTGAGTGTTATGTTAAACAAACTACACCGGATATCACCAATGCTCTTACACTGTTAAACACAGTCAGACAAAAACGTGGAATTACCACCGACCTTAGCGGTCTTACTGCATCTGCAGTAATGAACGAGATTGTAAAAGAGTATGCAAAAGAGTTTTATTGCGAGGGAGCAATGTTCTTCTTATACAAACGTCTGGGCATGGAAAGTATTCCTAATTACACACAAACTGCAACAGATGCAATATATGTTTTGCCTTATCCTGCCACAGAATTACAAATGGGTAGAAAACAGTAATATAAAAAAAGATAGTTATGAAAAACAAAATAAAATTTTTGCTTTTAATTATGATATTCCTTTCTGCAGCATCTTGCCAAAAGGATAATATAATGGTTTTTGATTTGAGTGATGGCGGTGTTATGTTCCCGGGTGCGGGCGATGCAAAGTTGTATAAAGGATACAATGCCGCTGACCAGACTTATTATGTAAATGAGTCCTTCTTAAATGTTCCTATGACCCAGAATACATACATCGTTGATTTTCCTGTAAGGGTATCCGGCGACTCTGTAAAAACCAGTAGGGTGATAGCATATGAAATAATTGCGGAATCGACAACTGCTCTATCGACTCAGTATAAAATTATTGAAGCAGTAATTCCGGCAGGAAAACAATATGGAAGAATAAGATTCGAACTTACAAGAGATGCTGCATTGAATAATTCCTCTGTAAAGGTGAGCTTCAAACTTAAAGATTCGGATGATCTTAAAGTAGGTTCCAACGAATATAAAAAGGGTGTTCTTACATGGAGTAACATGCTTGCTATGTTCCCGAATTCTTCCTCATATATAAGAACATACAATTGCATAGTCTTAACACCACTTACCAAAACAAGTTCAACCAATACATACTACAGTCCTAATGCACATAAAGCAATTCTTGAGGCTTTGGGATGGCCTACTACCTACTGGCCAACTTACACAAGCGGATTTGCGGACCCAAATACAGGAACAAGTGCAATGTACGGTGTTTATTATACCGACCTTTATGCACAGAAATTAAAGACATATCTGGACGCATATGCGGCGGCTAATGGAGGTGTAAGATTAAAACACAATGCAGGTTTGGATAATGGAAAAGACATTCAGCCAAGGACAACAGGAGCGGTCTATATTCCCTAACCACTAAATAAAGATAACAATGAAAAGAAAAATATATAATTCGATAGTATTATCGCTGGCAGTTTTGCTGTTCAACGGATGCTTTACAGATAAGTCCGGTCTTGATACAAACAAGCTGGATGGAATAAAAATTGAAACTCCCTCAATGTCTTCTATTCTGAGGGTTGAATATCTTCAAGAGGTGACCTACGACCCTGCGGTGACAATTGGAAGGGAGATAAAAGCTACTGATGTGTCATATAAATGGGAGATTAACCAGACTCCGGGCTCAACCGACCTGGTAGTGATAGGCACAGATAGAGTGTTGAAAACAACAATAAAGAACAAGATCCTGTCAGCATCCTACACTTTGATATTTACAGCAAGGGATAATATACATGGTGTAGAGTACCAGAAAAGCTGGCCCATATATGTAAGCAGTTCGTTCCGTGAAGGAATTGTTATTGCCGATACCAAAGACGGGATCAATTCGGATTTGTCTTTGATTATGGATAATGATATAACATCTACATACACTGGCGGTGTGAACATCAAATACAACATATGGAAAAACACTACAGGAACTGCTTTTCCTGCTCTGGTCAAAAACATAACATATACACTGCATAAGCCTAGTTCTATTCTAACAAAAAATGTAATTACAGCAATTTTCCAGAATAAGGATATCAGAATGTTTGATTGCGAGAACTACTCTTTGTACAAGACTGCGGAGCAGATTTTCCCAGCCAAGAGTGCCACCTTTGAACCTCAGGCATTTTACACAATCAACAATGCATCATGGGTACTTGTAGCAAACAATATGGCCTATCTTTTTGCAAACAATCAGGGAATCACTTCATTCCTGTTACCGGCATCGGGTGTCAACTATGTGGACAATTCGATTATGGTTGCCGATAACTCTTCCGGATCTGGTCCTTATGCGCTATGGTATAATAATACTACAGGCAAAATCCATAATATTTCAATGACATTTACAACCCCTGCCACAGGTGCTGAATACACAACCCAGGGAGTATTTAATCCGACCAACCTTCCGGACAGAAGAATGATAGCAGGAGATATTTCTGTTGATGGTGTCAGCTCAGCAATGCTGTTAAAGAATAACCTTACAAGTAATTATGAGTTATATTCTATATCATTGTCATACTACGATATAAATTGGAATTCAATTCCTTCGGCCCCAAAACTGAAAGTAGACATGCCTGCTGCATTGACACCAATAATCAATTCAGCCGTTTCGATATTCTTCTGCGCCTTCGACCCGATAATGTATGTAGCAACCTCTACAAAGATCTATGCTGTAAACTTTGGCGGTGGTCTGGTATCGTACAGCGAAAAATACACTGCACCTGCCGGAGAGACTATTACAAAGGCAAAACTTTTTGTACAGGGTAGGTACAGGCTCAACAGGAAGGACTATAACACAGTAAGCGGTCCAATTTATGAACCGGTACTGGCATTGAACACAAAGGCAGTGGTTATTACTACACAAAAGGGCGAATATGAGGGACAGGTTTATGTGGTGCCTCAGGGAACCCCTGGAACAGGAGATCTGAATTCAGCATCGGCTAAGAAATATTCAGGATTTGGTAAAATTCTTGATTTTACTATACAAGGACAGTAACAAAATTTAATTTTAATGAGAAAGATATTAGTATTTACTACCCTGATTATGTTTGCCTGCGGTGTTTTTGCAGCTTCGGGTGTAACTCCGCAGACAAAAGAGAAGAAAAAGACAGAAGCAGAGGAGACAAAAGCCAAAAAGGATTCTGTCGATGCTTTTCAAAAACTATTTAAGGAAAAACATGAAACCGCCAGCGGCATGTTTATACTTCACAAGATGAAGGAGAAGCTTTACTTTGAGATACCACTCAAAATGCTGGGTAAGGAGATGCTTATGGCATCAACTACAACAGAGACAAGTGATAAC
This sequence comes from uncultured Muribaculaceae bacterium, assembly GCA_964599025.1. Classification (GTDB taxonomy): domain Bacteria; phylum Bacteroidota; class Bacteroidia; order Bacteroidales; family UBA932; genus Bact-08. The sequence continues at coordinate 15,813 of CAZREC010000024.1, forward strand.
GGAAACGGAATTGTGGGGGGTAAGACAGATCCTATCCATATAGTTTTTACAAAGTCGGGGGAAAACGTACAATTAAGGAGAATCAATTGCGACGTTATAACGGACAACATGAGTTCCAACATTGCAAAGGCCATAAAAAGCAGCAACATAGGATCAATCATGAAGAGCATGAAAGTTGAGGCATACTCAAAGGATAGTTCTTCTGTGGTTGTTGAGATGACAAGCTTTTTTGCCGGCGATAACAAGGACCTTTCGCCGTTCGACCAGTACAGTCAGTATACAATGTTTGACAACTATAAGAGAACCGAGACCTTCCAGCAAGATAAGTCATATCTTGGAGAGATAAAGGCCTTCAGCGACAATATTGTTGTCAGAAGTACGTTGAGTTACGCGTATACATTAACTGATCAAAGGACTAATAAAACGGTAGTAAAAGATGAGCCATTCACCGTAATTGCGTCAAGATCGATTGTTTTATTAAAAGAGGTGCCGGTAAGACCAAGGAATGCCGACTACAGAGTTGCTGTATTCAATACCGGCAAATACCTCTTTGGAGAGAAAGAGCAGTCGTCCAGAACAGTCTATTATGCAAACAGATGGAATCTTGTTCCTAAGGACATGGAGGCCTATAAAGCAGGGAAACTTGTAGAACCTGTGACTCCGATAGTTTTTTATATCGACAACAATTTTCCTGAAAAATGGAGGCCATTTGTAAAAAAAGGAGTTGAACAGTGGAACGAGCTTTTCGAACAAGTTGGTTTTAAAAACGCCATTAAGGCTGTAGACTTCCCGCTTGATGACCCTGAGTTTGATCCGGATAATATTAAATACTCTTGCATAAGATACGCTCCTATTGGTATCCAGAATGCAATGGGACCTTCATGGGTGGACCCAAGATCGGGCGAGATTATCAATGCGTCGGTTTATGTCTATCACGATATTATCAAGCTGTTGAATAGCTGGATGTTTGTTCAGATCTCACCTTCTAATAAGAGAATACAGACAAAGGAGATTCCTGAAGATATAATGAGTGACGGAATAAGATATGTTATAGCTCACGAAGTTGGTCACACTCTTGGCTTCATGCATAACATGAGCGCCTCCAACGTCATTCCTGTGGACTCCCTTCGTTCTCCTTCTTTTACAAACAGTACTGGAACAACCACCTCAATAATGGATTATGCCAGGTTTAATTACGTTGCCCAGCCGGGTGACATGGAGAGGGGCGTTAAGGTTACTCCGCCAAGATTCGGTGAATACGACAAGTTCCTTATAAAATGGACATATTCACTTTATCCTGAAACAAAGAGTGCTGCCGAAGAGGCTGAGATATTGTCTAAGATGGTAAGTGAAGCAATTAAGGAGCCGGTTTACAGATACGGCAAACAGCTTTCATACGCTATGGACCCAAGGTCGCAGACTGAGGATTTGGGAGACGACGCAATTAAGGCATCGGAATATGGTATCAAGAATCTTAAATACCTTATTAGCAATCTGGACAGCTGGGTAGGAAAGGACGACGAGGACTTTTCGTACAGAGGCGAGATATATGATGCAATTGTATATCAGTATATAAGATATATTAACCACATATTTGCTTCTGTTGGAGGTATATACCTTAACGAGGTAAAGGTTTCGGACAACAAGGTGCCTTTTGAGAGTGTCGAGAGGGAAAAACAAATTGCTTCCCTTAAGTTTATTATGGCTCAGATAAAGGATATTGACTGGCTGGATAACGATGCTCTTATGAAAAAACTGACAATCATGGGTTCTGCCAAAGAGCTGCTGCAAACCGTATTGGCTAAGGCAGTTATATCGGCACCTTCCAAGGTAATGTTGTCGGCTTCAATTTCGAGCAATCCTTACGACTTTTTTGAATGTTCCGACGATGTGTTTAATTACATCTGGGAACCTGCAATTAAGAAAAGGAACCTGACCTCAATTGAGAAATTCATGCAGACTGAGTATCTGAACGGAATTTTATCTTCCGGAAACGTCGCTAAACTCATGGGTGGAGCAGGTGCGTCCGAAATAAACAACACTATATCAGAAAAAACCAATTCGCTGTTTGATATCCTTAAAGACGAGGATACTCAGGGGAGGTTCTTAAAACAGATGCAGGCGCAGACTGCTTTTGAATTTTTGCCTCAATCAGGCTCTGAAATGATGCCGACAGCAGGGTATGGTGTGCCTTCGACAAAATTCAGTATTATTTTCAATACAGAAAGCAACTTCTACAGGTATGTGGTTAAAACAAAAAAACTGTTGGAATCGATGAAAAAATCGGGTGTAAGCAAGGAAGACAAGCTACATTACGACCTGTTACTGAAAACAATAAATTCTTCTCTTAAAGTACAATAGCAAACTACAGGATGAAAATGATAAAGAAAATACTTATTTCTACTCTTATTTTTTGTTCGTGCAGTGTTATTGTATTGAATGCGCAGAATAAAGCAAAGAGTGTAAAGACTGAGGCTAAGGCCGATACTACAAAGAAACTTACCCCATACGAAAAACTGTTCGACAAGAAAAAGAACGTAAAGACATCGGTAGGCGTAATAACCCTGCACAATGTTGAGGGAAAGGTATACTTTGAACTGCCGGTGAAATTGATTGGCAAGAGCTTTTTGATGAGCTCCCTGATAGATAACGTAAGCAACATGAGCCTTAGCTATGCGGGACAAAGGGCATCCAGACCATTGCATATCTGTTTTACAAAGACAGACTCTCTGGTGCAGATAAGATTTGTTCCTGTTCCAAAAATAGTGGACTCAGACGACACCGGAATTCAGGAAGCCGTAAACAAGAGTTCCCTTCCATCGGTTCTCACCTCAAAACCCATACTTGCGTATAACAGGGACAGTTCTGCCGTTGTGTTTGATGCAACATCGTTTTTTGTTTCTGATAGCAAATATATCAGCAACCTTAACGCTGCATCTTTTGGCGGATTCATACAGAAGGTTTCTACCTTTAGCAAGGAGCTATCTTCCTTAAAGGATGTTGAGTCCTATGAAGACAATGTCTCTGTTATTAGCAATATGACCTATACTTTCAAGACCTACTTTCTCGGAATGGAGTCGGGAGGTCTTGAATACCTTACAGTTGAATTAAGAACATCGCTTTGCCTGCTGCCAGAAGAGAAGTTCAGGCCAAGATATGCCGACTACCGTATTGGTACAGGTGTAACCGAGTTTGAGAAGTTCGACAGCAAGGAGCAGGGTTCTCAAATAAATTACTTTGCAAACAGGTGGAGGCTGGAGCCAAAGGATGTAAATATCTTTAAACTGGGGGGATTATCTGAACCTAAGAAGCAGATTGTCTTTTATATAGATACTTTGTTTGTTCCTGCCTGGAGAGGTGCAATTAAAAGTGGGTTGCTAAAGTGGAACACAGCTTTTGAAAAAATTGGCTTTAAGAATGTTATAAAAGTATATGACTATCCCACCAAGTCTCAGGACCCTGAATTCAGTTCAAGCAATATGTCATACAACTGTGTTCGATATGCCCAGACACCTTCGAGGGGCATTGCAAGACACATCAATATCGACCCGAGGACCGGAGAGATTTTAAGTGCTGCCATATTGTTCTTCAGAGATTCACCTGTTACTTTACAAAGGGAGAGGTTGTATCAGACTGCAGCGGTTGAACCGGGCGTGAGGGGCTATGAGCTACCGGAAAATTTAATGTGTTCATCAATTGAATTGGCTATGATGCGTGAGATGGGTTTCTGCCTTGGTCTCACAGCAAACCTTGCAGCCTCTTCATGGATGGCTACCGACTCGCTAAGGTCCCCTGCGTTTACTTCAAGAGAGGGAATCACCTCTTCTGTAATGGATCAGATAAAGTACAATTACATTGCCCAACCGGGTGATATAGAAAAAGGGGTAAAGCTGACTGCCGATAATCTGGGTGTGTACGACTATTATGCAATCAACTGGTTGTATAAGCCACTGTATGCTGCCAAGACTCCGGCCCAGGAAGTGCCTCTCCTTAAGGGTATGATTAAAGAAAAAATTGCCGACCCGCGCTATTTTTACGGGAAAGAGCAAAATGGGAGTGCATATTTTGACCCCCGTTCCATTGTTGAGGATTTGGGTAACGATAAAATCAAGGCTGCAAAATATGGTATAGAGACGCTTAAGTATATAAGTGCCAATAGTACCAAGTGGGTAAACAAGGACGAGGCTGATGAATCATACAGAGAACTTTTCATCGACTTTATCTTCCTGAAACTTTATGACTATTACAGGAGCCTGATGGTTAACATAGGTGGTCTGGAAATAAACAGAAACTACGAAGGCGACCCTATGCCTACGTATGTGGCTGTTGATAAAAAGATTCAGAAAGAGAGCCTGCTCTACATGCTCAACCAGGCAGAAGATCTTGCATGGGTAGATAATAAAGAGTTGATAATGATGTCGGGAATGAATCCATCTTTCTCTAATTATTTGGCTAACAATATGCTTAAATTGGTTTTCGGAAGAATTCCAATGGTTGCCTTTGCTCAGAACAAATCGGCCGATCCTTACACTCTGGATGAGATGTTGACCGACCTTACAGACTTCTCGCTCAAAAACATGAGGAAAGGACTTGATCCTACAGAGGCTCAGATCTCAACGCTGTTTAATACTACACAGGTATTGCTTAGCAGCTCGAATCTTCCGAATGTGATTTCAGCCAAAGCAAAGAACAAAGCCGCATTTCAATTTGTTGAAGATGACAACTATTTGTCATACAAAAACCTGAGGGCAAGATGCTTCCCTAACGAGCCACTTTCCGGGGAATTTGCCTCTGATTTTGTATCTAGTGTGGCAGCAGACGGATCGGAAAGGTCGGAATTTGAAACACTGATTTCGTTGAAATATCTTACAAACCAGAATCTTGCTCCCCTTTACTACAAGCATCTGACAGAACTTAGAGCAGACCTTAAAAACTGTCTGAACAAAGCAAAATCAGAAAAGTCGAAAGACAGGATCAGTTACCTGATGTTGTCGATTGATAAAGGGATGGGTAAAGTGGCGCGATAAGTGGCATGTGATTATAAATGAACGAATTAGTCAGATTGAATAAATTAATAAACGATAAAATCAATTCATAATAGATAGAATATAAGACAAATACCACTTATCGTGTCACGATAAGTGGTTTTACATTAAAAAAAAGTTTTACATTTGCAGACCAAACGGTCGGTTTATGAAAGAATCTAAAGAACATATAATTATTGTCGCCTCAAGGCTTTTCATGCAGAAAAGCTACAAGGAGGTTACTATGAGTGAGATAGTTAGAGAGACGGGTCTCTCTAAAGGGGCGTTTTATTACCATTTCAAAAGTAAGGAGGAGCTCTTTTCGGAGGTACTTACGTATTTCTTCCTGAATGTTACAGAGCTTACCTATGACAAATATACATCGCGGTCACTTCATCAGTTCTATCATGATGTTGCAAAAGGGATAAACTCCCTTACAGGGTTTTATATAGATAAGTTTAAGGGAAGCATGGAGGTGGGAGAGCTATCAATCAACTACTTTACCCTTATGTTTGATGCAATAAAGCTCTTTCCGCAATTAAGGAAGAAAATAATCGATCTTATCAAAAATGAAAACAGAAAGTGGACAGAGGTTATTAAAGCCGCTCGCGAGAAAGGCGAGATAAAATCGGTAATGAGCGACGAGCAGCTTGCAAAGGTATTTGTAAGTATAAGTGACGGAGTAGGAATGCATCTTATTATACAAGGGGTGCCTTTCGATAAGATAGCAGAGCCACTGGTAGAGTTATGGGACAAGCTCTACGAACAAATTAAAGTCTGACACAAAAAATGAACAAAACACTAATCACAATTATTGCAATATTGACAGTATTGCAGGGCTATTCACAAAACAACACCAACGTTGTTGCACTCTCTCTTGAAAAGGCGTCTCTGTTAGGGATAGAGAGAAATGTGAACGTAAGGAACGCAGAACTTGAAACAGAGAAGAGCCGCTTTCAGCTTAAGGAGGCGCAAAGCAAGCTTTATCCGCAACTTGAGGGATACAGCACATTCAGCTACTATTTTGCAATACCCAAAATGATTGTTCCGGGAGAGATATTCGGACAGACAGGACTTATTCCAATAGAGATAGGGACAAAATTTGACTGGAACAACGGATTCAAGGCCACACAACTGTTATACAGCCAGAGCTACTTTACATCTATAAAGATAGCCAGAGAGATGGAGAACCTTACCAGACTCTCGCTTGAAAAGCAGAAGGAGGAGGTTGTGCTGCAGGTTTCACAGATATACTATTTATGTCTGAACACCTCAAAACAGGCAGAGCTTCTTAGGAAGACACTTACCAGTATAGACCAGCTGCTTGAGATAACAAAGCTTCAGAGCCAGAATGGCGTGATACGCAAGGTTGACCACTCAAGGGTGCAGGTAAACAAAAGCAATCTTCAGACACAGATAGACAACATAGATCAGTTGTATATTCAGCAGCTTGGACTTCTGAAGTACTTGATTAGAATTGAACAAAACAAGAATATCATTCTTACTGACACAATCTCCGGTGGTGCATATCTGACCCCGTCCGATAGTATTGATACTCAGAAAAGATTTGAAATACAGTTGCTTGAAAACAGAATTAAGCTGACGGAGCTTACCCGTAAAAGCGTTAATGCAGCCAATGTTCCTACTTTGGCAGGATTCGGTCAGTACTACATTCAGGGACAGAGAAACGAGTTCGACTACTTCAAAAGCGGGGGAGGCAATAAGTTCTATCAGGTGGGAGTACTGGGAATAAGCCTGAACGTTCCAATTTTTGACGGTTTGGCAAGAAGGTCCAAAACAAAACAATATGACATTGAACTGACCCAGCTGCAGAATACAAAAAAGAGCTCGATGGAATTCTTCTCAAAGGAGTACTCCGACGCTGTAAGGCAATATAAAAACAGTTACAATGCACTTACAAGGCAAAGAGAAAACATAGTAGTTGCAGAAGAGACATACAAAATAAGTCTGGATGGTTACAGGCAACAGGTGCTGTCGTTGTCGGACCTGCTATTGTCGGAGAGCAGTCTTACAGAGGCCAGACTTTCATACTATAATTCAGTCATGCAGTTCAATTATGCAGAACTGGAACTAAAAAAAGCAAAAGGAGAACTATTAAAATTTTAAGGAAAAATCACAGACATGAAAATCTTGAAAAAATACTCAATTATCCTGATAATCCTGGTGATAGTAGCACTGGTGGTTTTCAGACTATTCGGCAACAAGGCCAAAATGGATACAGAACTAAAACAGATGAGCGAATACAGCTCTGTGATACCTATAGAAGTGATAAAGCCTGATGTTCAGGAGACATCGGTTTCTATTGAAGAGAACGGTGTAACCAAGTCTGGTGCAGAGATTAATATATTGTCGGAGACAGCTGGTAAAGTTGTCTATGTATATGGAAAACCCGGCGATCATGTCTCTGTTGGACAGACACTTGTCAAAGTAGAAAAGGAGGTTGTAGAGAGTCAGTACAAACTTGCAAAGCTGAATCTTGAGAACGCAGAGAGGGACAATTCCCGTTTCAGCAACCTGGCAGGAGGCGATGCGATTACCCAACAGCAGCTCGAGGCAGCAAGGCTGAATCTTCAGAATGCTCAGACCACATATACAGCGGCATACAAGCAGCTACAAAACACAGAGATAAAATCCACAGTAAATGGAGTAATTGCAAAACGTATGATTGAGGTTGGGGACAATCTCCTGCCTACAGTACCGGTATTCTCCGTCCTTGAGAGAAACAGAATGATTTTTTTGGTGAAGCTTGCAGAAAGTGACCTTAATAAGATAAGCAAGGGACAGAAAGCAGAACTGACTTTAGATGCCATTAAGGGAAAGGTTTTTAGAGGAGAGGTGCAAACAGTGGGCGTTGTTGCAGATATGTCCGGCCGTTACGATACAGAGATTAAGATATTTGACCAGGACATCAACCTGAGGAGCGGACTAAGCGGAAAGGTAAGATTTACCGATGTTGTCTCATATAAGGGAGTGACAATACCGCGGAAGTGTATTACAGGAAGCATTAACAATGCATCGGTATATCTTTTACAGGGTGACTCTGTGATATCGAGAAAGGTTCTTGCTACATCTATTGACGATACTAAAGTGTTGGTGACTGAGGGTATTGGAACAAACGAGAAGGTTGTACTTACCGGGCAGATAAACCTTCAGGATGGCACTAAGGTAAGGGTATTAAACAAATGATTTGAGAATTATGAATTTATCAGATATATCAATAAAGCGGCCCACGCTTATTGTGGTACTTTTCACCACGATCCTGTTTCTTGGGTACATGAGCTTCAATTCGCTCAATTATGAGCTGTTTCCTAAATTTTCATCTCCGGTCTTTACCATTTCGGCAGTTTACCCCGGAGCGGGACCGCTTGAGGTTGAGAACAGTGTCTCAAAAAAGATAGAGGAGGCAATTTCGGGACTCCCAAGCATAGATGTAATCCGTTCGGTTTCTCAGGAGGGGGTCTCTGTGGTTATAGTAACCCTTAAAACCGGAGCCGATGTGGATGCAATTGTGAGTGATGCGGTGCGCAAGGTGCAATCGATAAGAGGGTTGTTGCCGCCACAGGTGCTTGAACCTGTAATAACCAAGTTTTCGATGACCGATTTCCCGGTAATGATACTCAGTGCAAGCTCAGACATGCCTGCTTCTAAGTTTTATGACGAGCTCAACTACAGGATAAAACCATCCCTTACAAAACTTGACGGAGTTGGTGAGATAACAATACTGGGTGGTACAGAGAGGGAGATTCAGGTAAATATCAACCATAATAAACTGGATAACTATAATTTGTCAATCTTGCAGGTAGTGCAGGCAATCCAGACGTCAAACATAGACTTTCCGGCAGGTAAGATTTCCGGTTCAAACAGTCAGACCCTTTTAAGAATTTCATCAAAGTACAGAAAGGTGTCCGACATTGCAGAAATCACTATTGCACAGAAACCAGATGGCTCCCTTGTGAAACTTAAGGATATAGCAGAGGTTATAGACACCGAGAAGGATGTTACCACGTTGTATCGTGTTAATGGGGCGCAGTCAGTTGGGCTGCAGATAAGAAAACAGGACGATGCAAACACAGTGACGGTCTGTAACGCAATAAAGGGAGAGATTACCAAGCTCGAGAAACAGTATGAGGGTGTGAATTTGAAATTTTCAATTTCACAAGACGGATCTGTAATAATTCTGGATGCCGCAAAATCTGTAGCGAAGGATCTTTTAATGGCTATTATACTGGTTACTATTATTATGATCTTTTTCCTACACAGTATAAGAAATGCAATTATTGTGATGATTGCGGTTCCACTTTCGCTGGTTGGATCCTTTATTGGAATGGAGGTGTTCGGATATACCCTTAACCTTATGACCCTTCTTGCGATGTCGCTGGTAATAGGTACGCTTGTGGACGATGCAATTGTTGTTCTTGAAAATATCTATCGTCACCTGGAGATGGGTAAAACCAGAATGCAGGCTACTGTCGATGCTGTCAAGGAGATTGGATTGAGCGTAGTTTCAATTACCATGGTGCTGGTTGTGGTTTTTCTCCCTGTAGCATTGTCGGAGAGCATGATTACACCCATAATCGCACCATTTGCAATGGTAATAGTAATCACGGTCATGATAAGCCTGCTGGTGGCCTTTACTGTTGTCCCACTTTTAACATCAAGGTTCTCGAAGTTGGAGAGGTTTGACAAAAAAACACTTTGGGGAAGTATAATTTCCGTATTTGAATCAGGGGTGGACATATTTACCAGAACTATATTAAAAATTCTGGGATGGTCACTTCGACATAAATTTGCAACTATTTCTGTAGCTACGGTATTGTTTATAAGCTCATTGATGCTTCCTGCCGCAGGATTTATCGGGAGCGAGTTCATAAACGTAGGCGATGTGGGTGAGTGTATAATATCAATTGAGTATCCTAAGAGCTATACGCTTGAACAGAATAATGCCCTAACCAGAAAGATAGAGGATGTTATAAGCAAGAAGCCTGAGGTTACAAAGCTATACACAACTGTAGGCAGTGTTTCCGGTATACTTATGTCTCAGAGCGGGAACTATAAATCGGAGATAAATATAAAACTGACCGATAAGAACAACCGTGATATTTCGTCGGCCTTGTTTATTAAAAAACTAGAAAGAGAACTCAATGAGAACTTTACAGATATAAAGGTACGTTCTGCTGTTGTGAGTATGGTTGGTGGGGCAGATGAGTCTCCTATTCAGATTGTGTTCCAATCTGCAAATACCGACACACTCTATGCATTTGCAGAAAAAATGAGACTGGCTATATCAAAGGTACCGGGTGCAAATAATGTGAAGTTGAGTATTGAGGGGGGTATTCCGGAGATTGTAATAAAGCTCGACAAAGAAAAAATGGCAAGACTAAGCCTCTCTCCGGAGATTGTGGGAGCAACCATTCAGACATCGTTTAGTGGAAACAACAACAGCAAGTTCCAGTCTGGTGAATTTGAGTATGACATAAATGTAAGGCTGGATGCATTTAACCGTCAGTCTCTCTCCGATGTTGAGAACCTCACCTTTGTCAACAACTTTGGACAGACCGTCAAGCTGAAACAGATTGCAGACATCAGCGAACAGGATGGTACAACAAAGCTGGAAAGATACGGACGTATCTCATCAATAATTCTTGAGGCGCAGGCTTTGGGCAGAACAGTGGGGGACATTGGGAAGGATATTTTCGCCCTTCTAGATAACACAAAATTTCCTGAGGGAGTTACCTATCTTCCGGAAGCCGACCTTAAGTATCAGAGTGATGCCTTTGGTAGCCTGGGTGCTGCAATGCTTATAGCAATCGTGCTTGTGTACCTTATAATGGTTGCCTTGTATGAGAGCTACCTCCATCCGTTTGTAATTCTCTTTTCAATTCCGCTCTCAATCATAGGAGCGCTATATGCACTAGCTCTCTCTCAGCAGTCACTTAGTATATTCAGTATAATAGGGATGATAATACTTGTGGGGCTGGTGGCGAAGAATGCCATTCTTGTGGTGGACTTCACCAACACCCTCAGAAAAGAGGGCAAGGAGCTTAAGGATGCTCTTATTACTGCTGTTCATCTGCGTCTGAGGCCTATTCTCATGACTGCAATCTCTACAGTTGTAGGGATGTTGCCAATAGCTCTCTCTCATGGTACAGGTAGTGAGTGGAAAAGTGGTCTGGGATGGGTGTTGATTGGAGGAATGACCAGCTCAATGCTACTCTCTATGATTATTGTTCCTGTGGTATATATTATGGCAGAAGATGTTAAAGTCCGGATAAAGAGATGGGTCAGGTAGTAATAATGCTGATTTTCGGATCGCTTATAACTCTCTCTTTCCTAAAATTTGCGAATCCGTTAAAGGTCAACAAAAGGGCTAACTTTTGGCTTGGTGTCACTTTCCTTATATGGGCATCCTTCTGGATGGAAGAGGTATTGCTGCTTGCAGATATAAAGGCTGCAAGTGGCAATATCGTTCTCTTTGTGCGGTTTGTTCAGTTTCTTTCACCTCCGATATTCTTTTTCAGCGTTATATTCTTCACCAACCCTCTGTATAAATTTAGTCTCAAAGATCTTAAATATACGATATTACCGGTTATTTACTTTGTATTTATTTCAATTGAATACTATGGAGACTGGAGGAATAAAGAGGTAATAAGGATCATGATTTTATCCCTTATTATTTTTCAATCTCTTTTATATACTGGTATTTCATACCTGGTTATACGGAATCATCAAAAAAAGATATTGCTGTTCTCTTCAGATACCAAAGGGATCAATCTCAACTGGCTGGAATATATAATTATTGTGACTACTTTAATGTGCTTGATAATAAGCGGGTATAATATAATATTTTATACAGCCAGCCTCAATTTTCAACTTAATCTGTTCATACTGGCCGTAATTTTCTTTATTGCCTATTACTCATTAAAACAAAAGGAAATATACCCCGTAGACGAAATCCACAGGAGGGAACTGATTTCTATAAATCAGCAGGAGTATGTATCCGGAACCAAAAGGAAGCTTATGGCGGACGAAGAGGTGATTGATATTGTTCGTCGTATAAATGAAGAGATGATAAATAGCAAACCCTATCTGGACAGCGAGTTGAATCTGATAAAACTGGCAGAATTACTCTCTTTCACACCTCATCAGTTGTCATATATTATCAATACCGGTTTTAAGGTGAACTTTTTCCATTTCATCAATAATTACAGGGTAGAGGAGGCCAAACAATTACTTTTGAATCACAAAAAGGACAACCTCTCAATTCTGGGGATAGCCTATGAGTCGGGTTTCAACTCCAAGACATCATTTAATACAACTTTTAAGAAAATAACCGGACAAACTCCCTCTGAATTCAAAAAAAGGAGTTCAACCTTATAATTCTGAACATTTCTTCCAGACCTGCCCTATACTTTTGCTTTGTGAAACTTTAAGATCAGCAAAAGAAAAATCAGAAAAATGTCAGAATCAGATAATTTAAACTCAAAAGAGCTATTTGCAGTTGTCACTGGTGCCAGTCAGGGGTTGGGGAAAGCTTTTTCCTATGAACTGGCTAAAAGGAGGATTAATATAATTATGGTAAGTCTTCCCAACCAGAATCTCGCAGAACTGTCAGCAGAAATTGGTGAAAAGTACAATATTAAGGCTCATTATTACGAGACTGATCTCACCGTTAATGAAAATGTACTTAAGTTGTCGGAATGGATCAACCGGAATTTTTCTGTTAATCTTCTGATAAATAATGCCGGAATGGGGGGGAGTAAGAGGTTCATAGATGCAGATGTAAATTACATTAACAATATAATGCAATTGAATGTAGTTGCCACATCCATTCTTTCGCACCAGTTGTTGCCCAATCTTATGAGCCAGTCAAAGTCCTACATTCTTAACGTTTCAAGTATGGCGGCCTTTTCGCCGATTGGTTATAAAACTGTTTACCCTGCTTCAAAATCATTTGTCCATTCGTTCTCCAGGGGTCTTTACGAGGAGCTTAAGGACACAAACGTGTTTGTGAGTGTAGTAAATCCGGGAGCTATGAAGACTAATGACGAGATCACCAGCAGGATTGAGAAGCAAGGTCTTTTTGGAAAGCTGACCCTTATTGAACCGGAAAAGGTGGCAAGATATTGTATTACTCAATTGTTCAACAGAGATACTGTAATCATGGTCAACTCCTTTAGTTGGTTAATGTTACACTTGTTGCCAATTTGGATAAGGTTACCTTTGATGACAAAGGCAATAAAACGAGAAGTGGTTAATTGTTAAATTATCAGGAATTACTGAAGGAGAAAATCTTTGTTACAGGAACGAACGGTCTTCTTTGGACAAATCTTGTTAAAAATATACCTTAAAAGGGATTCTAATCAAACAGAGTT
>CAZREC010000025.1:0-28952 GCA_964599025.1 uncultured Muribaculaceae bacterium
GGGGACTTCACCTTGATGTATGCCGTCATTTTATGTCCAAAGAGTTTGTTTTAAAGTATATAGACTATATGTCCATGCATAAGTTCAATATATTTCACTTTCATCTTACTGAGGATCAGGGCTGGCGGATAGAAATCAAAAAGTACCCCCTTCTTACAAAAATCGGTTCTGTCCGCAAAGAGACAATTGTAGGAAGCAACAGACTCTCAAAGGAATTTGACGGAACTCCACATGGTGGTTTCTATACACAGGATGATATACGCGAAATTGTTGAATATGCGGCTAAAAGATATGTCACAGTAGTACCGGAGATTGAGATGCCGGGGCATGCCCTTGCTGCACTTGCATCATATCCGCATCTGGGTTGTACCGGAGGACCTTATGAGGTGTGCACAAGATGGGGAGTATGGAAAGATGTAATGTGTGCCGGAAGAGAGAGTACATTTGCATTTTTACAGGATGTCCTTGATGAAGTATTAGCTCTGTTTCCATCTGAGTATATTCACATCGGTGGTGACGAGTGTCCCAAGGAGAGCTGGAAGAAGTGTCCGGTTTGTCAGCAAAGAATTATTAACGAGGGGCTTAAGGATGAACATGAGCTGCAGAGTTACTTCATTCAAAGGATAGAAAAATATATAAACAGCAAGGGCCGTAAGATTATTGGCTGGGATGAGATACTTGAAGGAGGTCTGGCTCCCAATGCTGCGGTAATGTCCTGGAGGGGCGAAGATGGTGGTATTGCGGCAGCAAAGCAGCATCATTATGTTGTAATGTCTCCGGGGACACATTGTTATCTGGATCATTATCAGGCAGATCCTAAGACACAGCCTTTTGCAATAGGTGGGTTCACCCCTCTGGAGAAAATCTACAGCTATGAACCAGTGCCATCTGCCCTTACTGAGGAAGAGTCTAGGTATATAATGGGTGCTCAGGGAAATGTCTGGACAGAATATATGGCAACGGAAAAGCATGTGGAATATATGGTGTATCCAAGAGCTGCTGCACTAGCAGAGGTTGTATGGTCACCAAAAGGTTCAGGAAACTATTCTGATTTTATGCTTCGCTTGAAAGAGCTGACAAAAAGATATGATGTTTACGGAATAAACTATTGTAAGGCAGCATTTGAATAACGGACCAAAACAACAATGGTCACATGAAACATTCGTGGTTATTTCATGTGACCATTAACGGTCCCCTTTTTTTTTATTTATAACTACCCTAATAAATATTAATCCCGTTGCAAGGATTTTTGACAAAAGTGCCGGGCCAACTTTAAACCTATCCCCGGCGGGTACCGTTTGTAAGAACTAGATCTTGTCCAAAATTAATTTCTAAAATCTACATTACAAAGGGCAAATCGGTTTGCTGCGCAAAGTTGCGCTAAACGCCCACCTATTAGTCTATAAATCTGATAAATAAAAAAAAGTTGCTGCGCAAAGTTGCGCTTGAGAGTTTTAAAATCACTCCTTTTCGAAGATTTTCAAAGCAGTTTTTGCGCTATTTGAGAGGTTTGTCATGCATAATATTTTCTCTCTGATTTTAGTTTTTGTTGCTCTTATACTCGAAGGAGTAGTATTGAGCAAGTCGGCAATATCCTGGGTTGTGTAGTCGTATTCAATCAGGGCAAGGATGATTTTCTCAAGGTCGGACAGATCCTGCAGATACTTAAGATTTGGATTGAGGGTCATAAATGTCTCATTCCGGGCAATTGCGGCAAGTTTGTTTCTGGCAGACGATTTCACTTCGTCAATAGACTTATTAAGATCATCCGACACCTCCTTCGACTGTTTTCTGCTTCGGTTTGCCTGCTTGTTCACCTCTTCAATAAACCTTGGTAAAAGATCTGCCGATATTTTCTGAACCTCATTTATAAACCAGGAACGTCTCAGTTCATTAGTGGCAGAAAATATCTCCTCCTCTGAACTCTCCCTTTTTCTGTTATACTTGTTTACAAATTTACTGAAGAAAAGAATTGTCAGCACAACAAGCAACGATAATGATATCACCACATTAAAAAGAAAGGTCCTGTCTGCCTCCGATTGTCTCAGCTGAGCCTCTTTTTTAGACAGGTCATATCTCTTTTCTATCTCCATATATCTGTTTTGCGAAATCTTAGAATGAACCGTAATGTAAGATAAGTATGCCTGACGGCAATTCTCAAACGCCTCCTTATAGGCACCTCTCTGAGAGTATAAATCTGCCAGATACCTGTAATAGAAATGAGTATCTGGATTTATCTCTTTTACAGATTTTACTGCGAGTTGGCTGTAATAAAGAGTACTGTCGGGCCGGTTACTATTTTTATAATAGTTTGCAAGAGAATAATAGAGCTTGGAATAATTGATCTCCAGGTTATCCTCACTTTTCATGGCAAGCATTTTCTTAATATACTCAGCTGAAATTTTAAAATCTTGTTTAGAAGAGTAGTATCCTGCAAGAGCATTGTAAAATTTGTATTGTATATTTGGAGAGAGCGAATCCTCATCTGCAAAAGTAATAATGTTGGAAAGTGCATCTGAGTATCTTTTTTGAGACAGAAATGTCCAGAAAAGGTCTATTTTTGCATTTTGTAAATTATTGATGTAACCTATTTCTTTACTTATTTCCATGCTCTTCCTGAAATAGCGTTCGGCATCTGTGAATTTTGCCTTCAAGCCGCTGATTCTTCCAAGGTACAGATATAAGGTGCATTCCAGGGTTTTATCGTCAATTCCTCTGGAGACAAATGTCTCTTCTGCTTGTTTAACAAACATATATGCAGAAGAATCGGCCTTGCTTATATTATATATTACAATCCCTTTGTAAAGCAAAGATCTGCAATAATTCCTGTAGTCCTTTACTCCACTGTACCAGTTAACCGCCTGGCTTATTGCAGAATCATCCTTGAATTTTTCATAATTTTCTTGTCTTGCAATTGTTGTCAAAAGGTTGTAATAGGATATATTGCTTTTAGACAATCTCTTTTCGTTAATTGTCTGTAAGCTGTCGAGGGCAGCTTTAGGATTATCTTTAATAATACTATCTAGTGTTTCCAGCCTTTTTCTCATGTCTTGCTGCTCCTGCCTGATGGATTTGCACGAAAAGAGCAATGTTGCCATAGTAAAAACTAAAGCACTTTTTAAAAGCCAGCCTCCTGATAATTTCATATTATATATTTATTTACAATGATATGAATATGCAAAGATATATAAATCAATTTACACACTCTTTATAGAATTCATTTTGCAGTCTTAACGTCTCCTTATCGGCCTTTATTGCCTTAATAACTTCTGAAAGCTGCTGTACCTTTTGATTTACAATTACCTCGCCCAATTCAGGGTTGGCATACCTGGCATCACCGGCATAATGATTCGGATATTTTGCAAACCACCAGATAGGGGTATATACATTGTTCAGTTTAAGCCGCATCTGGTCCTGCCCGCTCTGGACAGCAGCCTGATCGATCTTTACAAGTTCCGGACGAAACAGCATCATAACACTAGACTCTGCTTCATCGGCATGTCCTCCTGTGGTTGTTTTACGCATCGATGCAATTTTATTCCGGGTTTCATTGTCCGCCTCATGGGTAAAGACATATACCGCATAATTCTTTTGTTTTGCAAGTTGTGTCTGGCAGAAATATGTGACAAAATTGTTGTTCCCCCCATGACCATTTACAATCAGTATTTTTTTGAATCCATTTCTGGATATCTCCTCACATGTTTCATCCAGAATTTTGTAAATAAGTTCAGGACTGTATGCAATTGTCCCCTGTTGATGCATGGCTTCATATATCTGACCTGCAAGGTAGAAAGGAAATACAACACAATACTCCTTGCTGGCAGCTCTTCTGCTAATTTCTCTGGATGTGAAGACATCTGTTCCCAGAGGAAGATGAGGACCGTGTTTCTCTATGACTCCCATTGGTATTATGCAGACTCCTTCAGAAAGAGAGATGGCCCTGGCAAAATCAGGGGCTGTAAGTTCTTCCCAGTTTACCGGCAGTTTCACAGGCTCAACAGACGATTTCCCTGTTTGTCCTTTTAAAGCGAGTGCTACCAGAAAAAGTATAAGCAGTGTAAATAATTTTTTCACTTTCATGTAGTTTTTTATTAGAATTTATATCAAAGATAAATATAATTACTCTAACGTATTTATGTGTGGTGTAATTATTTCCATTCCCTTAATCCCACAAAAACAGAATTTTACAGCTCTCATCAAAAAAATCTGTGCAATATCTTCAATAAGTAAGTCATAATGCCTACCTTGCCAACAAAAAAGAATTGATGAGTAATTTTTCTATTGGTAACTTAAAGCTTACTGTTCCAATTGTGCAAGGTGGGATGGGTGTAGGTATCTCTCTTTCGGGTCTTGCTTCTGCTGTTGCAAATGAGGGAGGCGTTGGTGTTATTTCATGTGCCGGAATTGGCTTGTTGTATAAAAATTCGTCTGACAATTATAATGAGGCGTCTATATTCGGTTTAAAAGAAGAGCTTAGAAAAGCGAGGGAACTTGCTAAAGGTGTTATAGGTGTTAACATTATGGTTGCACTTACAAATTTTGCAGACATGGTTAAGACTTCAATTTCAAACAAGGCTGATATAATTTTTGCAGGAGCCGGACTTCCACTGGATCTTCCGTCATATCTGCAGAAAGACAGCATAACCAAACTGGTTCCTATAGTCTCTTCAACAAGAGCGGCTCTAATTATTTGCGAGAAGTGGATCAAAAACTACAATTATGTACCTGATGCCATTGTACTTGAGGGTCCTAAAGCAGGTGGACACCTGGGT
This sequence comes from uncultured Muribaculaceae bacterium, assembly GCA_964599025.1. Taxonomy (GTDB): domain Bacteria; phylum Bacteroidota; class Bacteroidia; order Bacteroidales; family UBA932; genus Bact-08. Next base: position 4,773 of record CAZREC010000025.1, read on the forward strand.
TACAAGGAAGATCAGATATCTGACAGCAACTACTCCCTTGAGGAGCTTCTTCCTGATCTTGTCAAAAACATAAAGGTTGTTGAAGAGCAGAATAATTGCAAGATTCCGATAATTGCAGGCGGCGGCATATACAATGGCGAAGAGATGAGAAAGATTCTTGACCTTGGAGCATCGGCTGTTCAGATAGGAACAAAATTTGTCACAACAACGGAGTGCGATGCATCTCTGGCTTTCAAGCAGACATATATCAATGCAAGAGAATCCGACATTGAGATTATCAAAAGTCCTGTGGGTATGCCCGGGAGAGCAATATTCAGCAAGTTTATAGAGAGGGTTAAGGAGGGAACAGAGAAGCCGAAAAGCTGTCCGTTCCATTGCATCCGCACTTGTGATTATACAAAAAGCCCTTATTGCATCATTATAGCTCTTTATAATGCATTCAAAGGAAACTTCAACAAAGGGTATGCTTTTGCCGGCAGTAATGCGTTCAGGGCAGAAAAGATAATCAGCGTTAAAGAGACAATCAAAACACTGATGGCAGAGATGAAATGCTCTGTTAAGGGTTAGCTCTGTTTTGAATCTGCCTCCTGGCCTCCCCTGCTACTATCACCTCAGGCTTTATTGCTGCCTCCTCTTGTTCAGATATCAATCCCTTGATTCTGAATCTCTGTGCCAGTAGTTTGTAATATCCCTCCATTCCGGGTTTCAGCTGAAAGTCATCTGTGAAGGAGCTGAGGGAACGCTTTGGCGATGGAATTATGCTTGCAAGGAATATTGCTTCATTTATGTTAATGTCCTTAGCATCCTTGTCAAAATAGAACCGAGCCGCTTCGTTTGCTCCGTAAACCATAGGCCCCCACTCTATTATATTCAGATAAACCTCAAACATCCTCTCCTTGTTGCTCAACCGGTTTGTCTCGATGAGCCATACAATCATAACCTCCTCAAATTTTCTTGCGAGTGTCTTGTTTCTGCTTAGAAACACATTCTTAACAAGTTGCATGCTTATGGTACTACCTCCTCTCCTGAACTTTTTCAGTTTTATATCCTCTGCCAGTGCTTCGCGAAGACTTTCCAGCAGAAACCCGCCATGGTAGAAAAATCCGCCATCTTCCGACTGAAGTACAGCCATCTGAAGATATGGAGAAATCCTGTCCAGTGTCCTGAAGTTACTGTTTTCAGGACCAACAACAAAGCTCCTTACCGGATATCCGTTTTCACACGCAGAGTACTCAAAGCCGGAATTCATTTTTCCAAGGTCTGTTTTTCCGTAGCTTTTAATTCTGAATCTACGTGGAACCAGTGATGACTCCAGTTTGAGACTGTCAATCATGGAAAAGTCCAGATTCAGGTAGAAATGGTAGTTAAGTGTTCCCTCTGTCCTTATTCCCTCCAGATTGTAAAACATCCCTTTTGGCAGTGACGAAAACAGTTCATCTGCCGGAAAGTCCCGTTTGTTTATGGATGCTGTAATCTGCCACTCTCTGTTTTTTTCTGCACGGAAATATGGCGAGAATGTGAATTTGTTTATTATTGCTGTCGAAGATGAGTCAAGTTCCAGATAATTCTTGCCAATGTTTATTTTATAGTCAAACTCTCCCTTCTCTAAAATTACATTTACCGGTGATATCCTTTCATGGAATACAGAAATTCCTTTTGCCACAGCTTTTCCGGCAAGAGTAATCTTGTCACTTTTTCTGGATGATCCGGACAGTTCAAAAGCAAGAGTATCAAACTGAACCTCTGCCCCCCATTTAAAATCGATAAATGGCACCGAAACTCTTGCACCATCTCTGGCAAACAGACGTGCTGTTATCTTTCTTTCCGAATCATCCAGGATTCCATCGGCATACAGTACCGTTGTCAGTCCATCATCTACAGAAGTGATTTCTGTATTGAAAGAGTCGTCTTTTACAATCAGTTCCGGAACATCAATTGTGAGATTATAAGGTCCGTTGCAATATGCTACGTTTAGTCTGCAGATATTTGCATTTGCCGGTAATACCCCTAAAATCAGAGAAAGCAAATTGTCTGTATTTCTGGCATAGTTGAGCCTACCCGCTAACGTTGAGCTGCTTTGAGTAGCATTAGGTTGTCTGTTCCCTGTTTTAAACAGGAAATCGAAGTTGGACAGTGAGTCAACCTTAACAAAGTTGATTTTAATATTGTCAGCATCTACTCTTTTGAGATCGGGAGTCAGAAAAAGAAGTTTTAAAAAACTCATTTTCATGTCTATGTAATCTGCAGAAAAGAGTGTGTCGCCATTTTTTGGCCAAATTCTAAGACCAGAGATTCTTATACCCGCCAGTCCTGACATTTTAAGTTTGTCATAGCTGATCATGAGCGAATACCGCTCTTCTGCTTCTTTTGTTTTATGATTTACATACATCCTTAATACCGGTCCCCTGAGCAGCATAAACAGCACGAGAATCGAAATAACAGAGAATGATATTATTATACCTGTTTTCTTTTTTATATGCATATTCACTTAATCTCTCCAAGGGCCAGTTTAACCCCGATAAGGATAAAAACTGATCCTTTAATATAATTGATTCGTTTGGCCAACTTTTGATTTTTCGCCAGCTTGTCACCAAAAATTCCGGCAAATACTGCAACCAGTGTAAAGATTACAATTGCCTGAATTATGAAAAGTAAACCAAGAATCACCATTTGGGCAGATATACTGCCTGAATTAGTATTTACAAACTGTGGCAGAAAAGCAAGAAAGGAGAGAGCTACCTTAGCATTAAGTATATTCATTAATATACCTTGCCTGTACAGAGATTTTTTGCTCTTTTTTACCGGAGGAGGGTCTATCTGACTATCCCTATTTTCAGCTAAGGCTTTCCATGCCAGATAAAACAGATATGCGGCTCCGGCATACTTTAATATCGAAAATGCCACTGCCGATTGGCGGAGAATTTCCGACACTCCAAAAGCTGCGGCAGCAGTATGCACCAAGAGACCCGTACATAGACCCATAGCTGTTGCAATTCCCGCTCGTTTTCCCGATGTTGTACTTTGAGTTATCACATACAGGATATCTGGCCCGGGCGAAATTGTAAGCAACATAGAGACAGCCACGAAAGATATTAATCCTGATATTCCCATATATTGTTTTGGCAAATATAGGGAAAAAACCTTTACCTGTTTTTCGCCCTGTTTTTCATCTCCTGTTGTACCTTTTTCACAATTTCCCTCTCAATTCTGTACATCTTGATAATCTCTCCCGGTCTCATAACAGCTTTGAACTCGTAAAAATATTTTTCTCTCACAATGAGAAGCCTTTTTGCCTTCTCTGTCTGCCTTAAAAAGTTGTCTTCAATTTCGGGATCAGACATATTCTCCGGATTTGCCTCCAAAGGGACCAATCCCTTATATGTAGAATTCAGGGCAGATATTTCCAAAATATACTCCCTGTATATCTGGTCGAATTTCTGCATATTTCTGCTGTCTATATTTATGCTCTTTTTAATTTCTGCCAGTTGCGTCTCCATTAACAGCATTCTTACCCTTGGAAAATTTCTTATCTCCTGAGCATCAATCCTTACAACTGACACCATTAATAAGAACAAAATCATACACTTAAACAATATCTTCATGTTTTTTATTTTTATTCGTTGAATATATCTGAATCCAGCATAGAAGAGAGCAGTATCAGTTCATCGTCTGATAGTTCTCTTATTATTCTTTCGACTTCTGTCTTTTCGGATATCGATGAACTTTTGAGAGTATCGTTGAAATTAATAACCGGAATCTCTTTTCCTTTATTAAGCAATAGGCCTGTAAAAAGGATAATTACAACAGATGCTGCAGCAAAAGAGATCTTCCACAAATCCATTCCGACCTTTCTGCCTTTCTTTTCTTCTTTCGTCCTCTTTATACATTTGTCAGGAAACTCTTCCAGAAACGATCCTGGAATCTTGTAGGGCATTTTCTTTCCCACCCTATTAAAATCAAATTCTTTATCCATTTATTTTTTAACTATTTAACATATATTCTTTGACTTTCTCAGCAGCATAATGATAGTTTGTCTTTGCCGATCCTGTGCTTATATTAAGTATTTTTGAAATCTCTTCGTAATTCAGTTCATCGTAATACCTTAAATTAAAAACAAACCTCTGTTTTTCCGGCAATCTGAGGATCGCTTCCTGGAATTTTACTACTATTTTATCGCCCTCATCTGCCGTGCTGTAATATAATTTGTTTATCAGTTGGTCGCTTATCTCATCATATGAAGTGAAAATATGCTTCTGTTTTCTGAACAACTTGATGCACTCATTTGTCGCAATCCTGTATAACCATGTATATAGCTTGCTCTCGTGTCCGAATGTGTCTATAAATCTGTAAACATTTAAAAATGTTTCCTGCATTACATCCTGGGCATCTTCATGGCTTACAACCAATCTCCTGATATGCCAGTAGATCCTCTCTTTATATTTATTTATCAGCAGGGTCAACCCTTTCTCCCTGGTATTGTCCTCCTTTATAAGCGACAAAATATACTCGTCCTCGGGTTCTGTCATCGGCAATAGTTATTATCTCTATATATGAAGCACAAATATCAAAAAAGTTAAATTATTTTTTAATTGATTTAACTTTTTACACTAAACTGCTTCTTAAAGATAAATGATTAATCTTAATTAACCTTTAATAATTGAAAATATGAAACGAGTTCTTTTTTTGGTTACGGCTATTATTCTTATTTCTGCTTCCTCATGCACCAAGAGCGACCAACCTGCAGAAAACAACGATTTGATCATACATGATGCCTTCCTTGAACAGATAAGCGCAGAGTCTGACGGAATTTTAGGCGAGATAATGCAGATGACTTCGTCTTTCCCTGTCACAAAAGCTTTTTGGGGAGAGCAGTTCTTAACTGGAACCGTTACTATTTCTATGCGTGATTCATCATCGGTAAAAATCATAACAGTTGATTTCGGAACCGGGAACAAAGGTATAGACGGAAAAACCAGGTCGGGTGTTCTTGTTGCGTATATTTTTGAAAATACAAAACTTAATACCGATCAAAAATTAAAATACCAGAATTTTAAAGTTGAAGGCTATCTCTATAATGGCCAGATGACAAAAAAGGTAACAAGACAGATAGATTCAAATTCTCAGCAGGCAGTTATCACTGAAGATTTTAAAGTGACCTTCCCTGACGGTGTCAAATCTAATCAAAGGGTAGCCAGCATGACACGACTTTATAAATTTGGTGACCCTAAAACCCTTGACGACAATACAATTCAGACATTTGGCACTATCACTCTCACTAACGAGAAGGGCGCTACACAGACAAAGAAGATTGCTGAGACCACACCATTACTTTTCAAAGTGGTTCCTGGTGAAATTGTCAAGGGTATAGCAGTAACAACATTCGGTGATGGAAAAGTTATTACAATAGATTACGGTGACGGAACTGCCGACAACAAAGCAACAGCGTCTAACGGCACAAAAACATGGACCATAACACTAAAGAAATAGTTGCGTTAATTCATAGTTAATTATTTTGGGGGAGGATGTCTGAAGCGATTCGGGCATCCTTTTCAATTGGCTATCTGCCGGTTTCGTCCAGAACTTTTGTATTATACTTCAGATATTTGAGAACCGCATACATAAGCAATGTCAGAATACACATTGCCACCAGGAAGTAGTTGTAATTGTGACCATTGTTTATCAACTCTCCCACAACGTCAAATATGAAGAAAATCAGAAATACTGCTGCGAGCCCGTTTTTTTCCTTCTTCAGTACCTTTCTCCAGCTGAAAGGGAACCCAGGTTTTACAAAATTTTTAAATTTCGGTACAAACGCAGGTACTCTTGCTGCCCAGTCAAGATATGTTTTTCCGAATTTACCTCTCAAAAACTGCTCTTCTGCAAACATAATTCTCTCATAGTATATCCAGTAAAAAAAGCAGAATGATACCAGGAACCAGATATGACCCGTCAGCAATGCCGGACCAAACCACATGAAAAAGTTACCCAGATACAAAGGATGTCTCACTATAGAATAGATACCCGTTGTATTGAGTGAATCGGCAACCTGTTTTGCAACGTTTCTGCCAGAGGTGTTTGCTGGCGTGTGTCCTACGGTATATACACGGATAAACAACCCGAAAAGACTGACAAAAAGACAAAATGACTCGTAATAAATTTCATAGGGAGTCCCTTTGTAAATAGATGTCTCCGGATGCAGTTCCGACCATAGATATATTATTGTTCCGATTAATAATATAATCAGAGGGATATTGCTTCTGTACCGGAAAAGCCACTGCCCCTGCTTTTCAAATGTTTCTTGTAGTGCCATGACTTGACTTCTTATTATGGTTTAATATGCAAATTACAATAAAAATCCCACGAATAACAAATGAGATTCAAACATATTACATTGCTCCATTGATATAAATATAATTATTGATACATTTGTCATTCTTTAACAAGTTATTTAAGAGTATTATAAGCGAGATATATGAAACGTCACTTTTCTGTGTTTCTTTTAAGCATAGCTTTTTTAGGTATGATTTTTACCTCTTGTTTAAAATTAACGCCTAAAACCCTCCCTGTTGAGGAAAAAACCTATTTTGACTTCGCTACTGTAGGCAATTATGCTTTATCCATCGATTATAAGTTGAAGTTCATCTCGCCGATTGAGTTCTATGTATATGACGAATACCCTTTTGTAGCGGTAGAAGGAGATCCGGAACTGGAAGTTCTCAAGACAGGGCTTAATCCAATATTAAAAGGTCTTACTGAGAATTACGGAATTTATAAGGGTATCGTAAACATAAAAAAATCTGTTAAGAAACTATATATATACAGTCCCACACTTGGAGTCCCTCAGCTATTAAAGTCGTCGTTTACTAACAATAAATTTATAGTAGATGCAAGCAGCACTGACAGTTTTATTACAACGCAGATGTCTGTCAAGAGCAGCAATGTTATAGAACTTAATGCTTCAATTCCAGGATATACTACTTTAGGTACTTGGAGCAGCACAGGGGTACCATCTTACCTTCTCTCTCCCGATGTTACTGTTTCTGCTGAGTTTATGAACGACATAAATGCTACATTGCCAGAAAGCAAAAAGGTTCCTGTCATACACCCTGAGTTTATTGCAAATGGTGTAAACTCAGCACTGCATATAATAGAAAACGCAAAAATTGAAGTTGTCTTTATACATGAGGGTGCCAGCTATAAAAATGTCCTTGGCTATTTCCACTACCCTACCAATAATCCTCCGGCAAAATTGAGTGATATCAGCAAGATCATTGCTTTTCCAAATGCATCGTTTCTGGGCAGCGGAGGGGGCCTTTTAACAGGTAACAGGGTACAGCTGCAATACTGGAACGGAACTTCCCTCACAGACATTTTCCCTGCCGGTACAAGCATTGGATGGTTTATTGCTGCTTATAGCTATCAAAGTAATGGCACGATAAGTCAGAATAACCCTATTTACTACTCTCTTGAGCAGTTCAATCCGGAAAGTGACCCTCTTCTAAAGCCTCACAATGTACTCTTATATGACCCTGAGAGAGATATCGTTTTAGTGGGGTTTGAAGATGTAAACCGGTCGCTGAGTTCTGACAACGACTTCAATGATGCTCTTTTTTATGCCGCTGCCACGCCTGAGACAGCAATTCAATATAAGGACCTTCCTTTGCTTATCAAGACAAACGACAAGGATAAAGATGGAATACCAGACGACCGCGATGAGTTTCCAAATGATGCAAACGTTGCATATTCTACCCATTACCCGTCAATTAACTCCTATCACACTCTGGCCTTCGAAGATTTGTGGCCAAGCAGAGGTGACTATGACATGAACGATGTTGTTGTCTCTTACAACTCTACCCACTTTCTTAATAACAGAAACCAGATTATAAAGATTATTGACAGAATAAAGCCTGTCTGGTCGGGAGGGATACTTGACGTTGGTTTTGGATACCAGCTTGGTCTGGCTGCTTCATCTGTAAGCAGCGTTAAGAATACCAGTACATTTACAGATAACAATTTCTCGTATAAGTTGTCACCTAACGGTACTGAACAGCAACAAAGTAAAGCAGTGGTTATGGTTTTTGACAATATTACTGCTCTGGGACTCAAGGCTGCGGGAAACAAACCTGAGTTCAGTATTCAGATAGATTTCTCATCACCGGTTACTCTTGAAGAGGTAACAACACCTCCATACAATCCATTTATTGTCGTAAACAGCGCAAGTCGCGGCAGAGAGGTACACATGCCAAACTACATGCCGACAGATCTTGCAGACAGCAAACTTCTTGGCAGTTCGAACGATAAATCGGATCCTAAATTTAACCGGTATTACATTTCCGACGATGGGATGCCTTTTGGTATCCTGGTTCCCGGAGATTTCGACTTTCCAACAGAATCTGTTAACATAGGAGTATATTACCCCAAATTCCTGCTCTGGGCAAAATCTCTTGGAGTAGATTATCCTGACTGGTACCTGTATAAGAAATAGAACTTATTAATATCAATTATGACATACAATAATGATAAACGCACTGTAATAACACTGGATGCCGGTGGTACAAATTTCGTGTTTTCTGCAATCCGGGGTAATGAATATAAGGTGGCACCTATAACCCTGCCATCCCTATCCGACAAACTGGATGACTGTCTTGCAAATCTTGTTAAGGGATTCTCCATGGTTATTGAAAAGCTGGATGAAAAACCTGTAGCTATCAGTTTTGCTTTTCCCGGCCCAGCCGACTACCCGAATGGAATTATCGGGGGCTATCTTCCTAATTTTCCCTCATTTCGTGATGGTGTTGCTCTTGGACCGTTTTTGCAGGAGAAATTTGGCATTCCAGTTTTTATAAACAATGACGGGGATCTTTTCGTTTATGGCGAAGCAATGTCAGGGGTATTACCCGAAATAAATGAGCGTCTGAGGGAGAGAGGCAGTAAAAAACAGTATCACAATCTATTAGGATACACTTTAGGTACAGGATTCGGATTTGGATTTGCTGTAGATGGCAAATTGCATATAGGTGACAACTCATGTGTAGAGATATTCTGCCTTAGAAACAAATTCCATCCTAATGTAATAATGGAGGCAAGCGTAAGTATTGCTGCAGTTAAGAGGGTTTATGGTGAATTATCGTCAGATATGAATCATGGACTTGAACCTAAGGATATTTTTGAAATTGCCGAGGGGACTAAAGCAGGCAACAGGGATGCAGCAATTGCTTCATTTGCCCGTCTTGGTGAAGCAGCCGGCGATGCAATGGCAACATCTGCCAGTCTGATTGATGGTCTTGTGGTTATAGGAGGCGGGTTGACAGGTGCAAGAAAGTATATTTATCCTGCCCTTTTAAATGAGATGAGAAGTAAGATAAGCACCTTTGGTGGTGAACCTGTAAACAGGGTACAGACTGAAGTATTCGATCTGGACGACCCTGATGGATTTGATCAGTTTTCGAGAGATAAAGAGGTTCTTATTGATATATATGGCACGTCAAAAAAAGTAAGTTACGATCCATTTAAGAGAATTGGAGTTGTTACTTCGAAAATTGGTGCCAGCCGGGCAATAGCTCTGGGGGCCTATGCTTTTGCCTTGAATAAGATAGATCAGAGATGATATGGTATTGTAAAGTAGAAGGTAGAGCCTGAATGCTCTTCTGATTCTACCCATATTTTACCTCCTAGCATCTCCACAAAAGCTTTAGCGATAGAGAGTCCCAAACCTGCGCCATCGTGCAGTTTTGTCATATTTGATTCTGCCCTTACAAATTTTTTGAATATCACTTCTGTCTTCTCTTTTGGTATCCCTATTCCGGTATCACTTACAAAGAACTCAAGATTGTTCTCTTTTCTGAGGTATCCGAACTCAATATCTCCGCTGGAAGTGTACTTAACTGCATTTTTTATGAGGTGCGACAATATGGCTTTTACTTTCTCTCTGTCAGTTTTTATTTTCGCCTCATTATTTGGCAGTGAGTTAACGAAGAAAAGCTTAAGTCCCTTTTTCTCTGCTTCAGGTTTGAAATTGCTATATAGTTCTGAAGTAATATCATTGATACACACTTGGCTGTTTTCAACCCCAATCTGGCCGGAGTGAACCTTTGACATTACAACAAGATCACCGAAAAGTGACAAGATTCTCTCTCCGCTTGATTCTATGATTTTTAGATATTCCTGATGTTGCTCACCTGAAAGTTCAGGGTTTCTCAACAGTTCCGAAAAACCAAGGATTCCATTCATTGGTGTGCGAATCTCGTGGCTGAGATTTGTAAGGAATTCCGATTTTAGCCTGTCGCTTTCAAGTGCCTTTTGCTCTGCCTTTCTCAGTTTTCTAAGGTGCCGTTTAATGAAGATAAAAAAGAACACTGCGGTGACCACAACATAGAGCCATCCTTTATATGTCTGGATATCAGACTGCAGATGAGTGTCCGGTATCATTGCATAGAGTAACTTATCTGAGAAAAGTATCCATGCTCCTCCTAGCATTAGGCAAGCCAGTGTGATCCCATGTTCAAATTTTAACTTTAACATATTGAGTAATATTTAATAACCTTCTATATTATGGTTCATCCACCCTTCTGTTGCTCTGTATCTTGATATTTGTGATTCAGGAACCAATAGTCTGACTTTTAGAGGAAACATCTCGGGATTGTATAATATTGGTTCTCTCCAGCAGACTTTAATGGCACTTAAGCCCGAACATTGCGAAAAAGCCTTTAATCCTATTGTCTTTACTCCTTCCGGAATATCAAGTTCATCTGTAATATTGCCACATCCGTTAAATGCAAACAATCCAATGGTTCGAACACTGCCCGGAATAGTTAGTTTTCCTGATAGTCCTGAACAGTTGGAAAAGGCATGGTCTTCAATATCAATCATATTATCAGGAAGTTGCAGTCCGCCATCAAAACCCTTGCAATATGCAAACGTGGCAACCTGAATTCTTTTTAGGTTATCCGGTATTGTAAGAGGTCCCGTAAAGCCTGAACAGTTGGAAAATGCATGGTCCCCTATAACTGTCAGTCCTTGCGGAAGTATCAACCGGCCCGTAAAACCAGAACATCTGAAAAATGCCCAACTACCAATTTCTTTTGTTCCTTCGGGAATTTCAAGTTTACCGGTAAATCCGGAACATATATAAAATGCTCCATATCCTATTGTTCGCACACTTTTGGGAATTATAAGATCTCCCTTTAGTTTTTTGCACATAGAAAAGGCACTTCTGCCAATAACCTCGAGATCATCGGGCAGGATTATCTTCTCCAGATTATTAGCGGACTTATCTGCATAAAAGAAGTATTCAGGAATGGTTCTGTTCTCAATTTTGCAATCTTTCAGATCAAGAAATACAAGGTTGGGCATATTTGGACATATGAACATCAGGTCACGGCTATCCACTTCTCCCTCAATTCTCAGTTCTGTTATTGCTGGTAGTTCCTCTTTTGAAAAATATGACCTGAGTGTCCCCCTTTTTTCTACATATACACTGTTACCGTTGAATCCGCTTCTTTTAACAGTAGCCGTATCTGAAACCTCCCTGGTTTCCGTTTTTTTCGCAACAGCAGGTTTTTCTTTAGCATCCTCAGGTTTTTCCAGATATGTCTCACTAATCCAAAGGTGTCTCACTTGTACGGTGTCCATTGCCTCCATTGACCGTCTTTTGGGAACATCTTCTGTAACCACTCTCTCTTTTTCTTCTGTAATCTCCCCCTTTTCATCCATTAATTTTGAAAAAAACCGACATCCCGATAAAGCGATTAAAATGACAGAAACGATACTGATTCTGAGAAGTGAGGAGTTCATAGTCGGTTATGTTTTGAGCCGGGAGTAAATTTATCAAATAATCTGACATTTTACAAACATGTGCCTTAAACGACCTAAAATGGCCTGTTTCAACCTATCCTGAGTGACGTCATTGCTATTGATCCCATTACAAGACCTTCATTGAAAAAGCTGATCTCCTCTTCTTTTTCTCTAAGTCCCATTATGTAAAGCAGTGGATTAAAGTGCTCGGGAGTAGGAACAGCCAGTCGGAAAGCCTGCGAATGCTCTGTGATCCGTGTTAGTTTATCAAAATCATGATTGATTATAAGCTTTTTTATCCCTTCATCTGCCTCCAATGCCCAGTCATATCCCGAATCGGGATTATTCCAGTCCACCATCCTGAGGTTGTGAACAATATTACCACTGCCAATAATAAGAACCCCTCTTTCTCTTAGTGATCTCAACTCTCCGGCAAGATCTGAATGATATCTGCCCTGTTGGTAATAATCCAGACTCATCTGAAAGACTGGCACATCGGCCAAAGGATACATGTGTCTTATTACCGACCAGCAACCATGGTCCAGACCCCATTCGTGGTCAAATTCAATGTTTGTATATTTTACCAGTTCCTTTGTCTCTTTTGCAAATTCCGGACTACCGGGCGCAGGGTATTGAATATTATAAAGCTCCTTGGGAAAACCTCCAAAATCGTGTATTGTCTTTGGGTTTTGCATGGCTGTCACAAATGTGCCTTTTGTCTCCCAATGGGCCGATATGCACAAAATGGCAGCAGGTTTCCCTACTGACTTGGCAACTTCCCGCCATCCGGCAACAAACCGGTTCTCTTCAATGGCATTCATGGGGCTTCCGTGTCCCACAAACAGCAATGGTGTTTTAGTCATCGTTTACTCCTTGTAAAGAGGGCCACAGCTGCAGCTGTAATCAGTCCCATTAAAAAGGCCCCTATAAAGCCCTGCATTATATAGTTGTTTATGCTGAAATATTTACCGGCTTCTTCCAGTGACATTTTTCCGTGTTCTGTTGTGTATCTGATTGCATTCTCAAAGAAGTGAGGAGTAATGATGTATGATGTAATCAGCTGAGTTAAGGGGCTTAATATTGCAACAATCAGCGTAATGACTACTCCGCAAAGAAATCCCTGAAAGTATGTCATCCTGCCTGAGTAGAAATTCTTCTTTTTGTCGAGAAGTGCGAATACATATACGGCAATAGCAGGTATTGCCATAAAGTTTGTGTAGATCATATGAACATCTATATGCTTGTCGTGAAGTCCGGCTACTCTCTCGAGAACCATCCACAACAGGCTCATCAACATAAAGATGACGGCCCATTTGATTTCGAATTTGTAATTCTTCATAACCAATAAAAATTAAAGTTATTTATTTGAAATATTCATGTTTATATTTTTTAACAGCATAATAACACATATTAATGACAATATGTTGAATCCAGCCCTATGCTTTCATCAAAAGTGCCACTTGTTTGTTGTAGTATAATAATTTCTAAAAAATGAGTGCAGACAGGTTATTTCATATGAGAAAGGATTATGATGCAACTCCCCTTTTAAGGGAGGATATGCCTGATGATCCGTTTATTCTGTTCAGGGGTTGGTTTAAGGAAGCTGCCGGGAAAGAGAGCATAGAGGCAAATGCTATGACTCTTTCAACTGTAGGTTATGATATGATGCCATCTTCAAGGGTGGTATTGCTTAAACAGTTCTCCAACGATGGTTTCATATTCTTCACAAACTATCACAGCAGAAAGGGACGGCAAATAGAAGAGAATCCAAATGCCTCACTACTATTCTTCTGGCCAATATTAATGAGGCAGGTACGAATTGAAGGGAAAGTTAAAAAGATATCAGCAGAGGAGTCTGACGAATATTTCCACTCCCGCCCTTTAGAGAGTCAGATAACCGCAGCACTCTCCTCTCAAAGTTCTCCCCTGCCAGACAGAGAGGAGTTTGAACAGAAAATTATGTCAACACTTTTCCAGACAATGGAAAATGCTTCTGATGCAGTATCCAGACCCGAACATTGGGGTGGATACATACTTGAACCACACTCGTTTGAATTCTGGCAAGGAGGGTCCAACCGTCTTCACGACCGTTTTATGTACATAGCTACCGGCGATAAATGGGATATAAAAAGATTATACCCATAACCTACACCGGCTGATCATTTTTGGTTGCACATTTTGAAACTACCACCAGAGTATACAACACCATCAGGGAGATATAAACCAGAAACACTCCTGTGGTTACAACCATGTCGCTCTCCTTTAAAGCCCCGGTAAGAACAAAGAGAATAGTGATAAGTACATGACCGCAGATTAATGCAATCAGTCCTTTCTTACTGACATCAATAAGATTTTGTTTTCCCTTGATCCTTCTCGCTGCAGCTGAGATAAAAAGTCCGATAAAAACAGCCAGGTACAAAACGATTTTAAAAAGATTCTCTGAATCACTTATCCAGACAAGCAACAGTACGATTATTGTAAGTGTTGCAAGATATATGTCCAGTTTTTTCATGGCATATAATATATATACCAAATATAACAAAAAATCAGATCAAAAATCCGAAAAGATCCTGTTTGTCGTTAATATATTCATAGACAATCTCATTTTTATCCATTCTCTCAATAAGAGACTGAAAATCACCTGAGTCGGCTAATTCTATCCCTACCACAGCCGGACCCTGTTCGCGGTTTGTCTTCTTCGAATAGGAGAAATGAGTTATATCATCTTTGGGGCCAAGCACATTCTGGACAAATGAGAGCAGAGCTCCCGACCTCTGAGGGAAGCGGATTACAAAATAGTGTTTGTAACCTTCGTACAGAAGCGACCTCTCCCTTATCTCCTCTGTACGGGTTATATCGTTATTGCTTCCGCTTACAATACAGACTACTGTTTTCCCCTTTATCTTGTCGGCATAGAACGAGAGGGCAGAAATGGAGAGTGCCCCTGCAGGTTCCACGACAATTGCATTCTGATTGTATAGTTCAAGTATTGTGGTGCAGACGGCACCCTCCGGTACTGCAATAATGTCGTCCAGCACCTTTTTGCAAATATCAAATGTATACTTTCCCACCCTCTTTACTGCTGCTCCGTCGATGAATTTGTCCACATGATCGAGCTCTGTAACCTCACCTTTGTCAAATGAGGCCCTCATGCTCTGTGCACCAAAGGGTTCCACCCCAATTATTTTTGTGTCGGGGCTAATCTGCCTGAAATACGACCCAAGCCCGGCGGCCAGGCCACCGCCTCCCACAGGAATAAACAGATAATCAATCTTCTGAGGAGTATCCTGCATTATCTCGATACCCATGGTTGCCTGCCCCTCAATAATCTTAGGATCATCAAACGGATGGATGAATGTCTGTTGCGACTCTTCGCAGAACCTTACAGCTGCCTTGTTTGCACAATCAAATGTATCGCCGGCAATTACAATATCTATGTACTCCTTGCCGAACATTTTCACCTGCTCGATTTTCTGTTTAGGAGTAGTTGTCGGCATAAAGATTGTTCCCTTTATGCCGAGCTTCTGGCAGGAGAGAGCGACTCCCTGAGCATGGTTGCCTGCACTTGCGCAAACAATTCCGTTTTTCATCTGCTCTTCTGAAAGACTCTTGATTTTATTGAAGGCCCCTCGGATTTTATATGAGCGGACCGTCTGAAGGTCCTCTCGCTTGAGTAAGACATTTGCTCCAAACCTCTCAGAAAGATTAAGGTTGGGCATGAGGGGCGTTGAGACAACAACTCCATTTAGAGTGAGCCTGGCCCTTGAGATGTCTTTAAGTGCGGGAAAGTATGACATATTATATTTATGATCTTAAATTATTTGTTTCTCTCGGGCCTGAGGCTCCTGACCACCTCACCTGTCCTCCACATCTCACTCTCTCTCATCTCCTTCAGCTCCAGCTCCAGCTTCTCTCTGTAATCCGGTTTACTGTTGGAGTCAATTGAAAGTTGGGCCTCGTTCCCCGATTTAACCTCTGAATAGAGTTGTCTGAATACAGGCAGTGAAGCATCACGGAACCTTTTCCACCAGTCAAGTGCACCACGTTGTGCTGTTGTAGAACAGTTTGCGTACATCCAGTCCATGCCGTTTTCCGCTACCAGCGGCATAAGGCTTTGAGTCAGCTCCTCAACGGTCTCGTTGAATGCTTCCGACGGAGTGTGTCCGTTTTCGCGCAGAGTCTCATACTGAGCCGCAAAAATCCCCTGAATTGCCCCCATGAGTGTCCCTCTCTCTCCGGTAAGGTCTGAATACACCTCCCTTTTAAAAGTTGTTTCAAAAAGATAGCCTGACCCTATACCTACACCCAAAGCGACAACCCTTTCAAATGCCTTTCCTGTGGCATCCTGATAAACTGCATAGCTGGAGTTCAGTCCGCGGCCCTCCAGAAACAGCCTTCTGAGCGATGTTCCTGAACCTTTTGGAGCAACCAGAATTACATCAATATCCTTTGGCGGGATTATCCCTGTCCTTTCACTATAGGTGATTGCAAAACCATGTGAGAAGTAGAGAGCTTTGCCGGCAGTAAGGTGTTTTTTTATTTCCGGCCAAAGCAGTATCTGTCCTGCATCGGAGAGCAGATACTGAATAATTGTTCCTCTTCTGCATGCCTCATCTATTTCGAAAAGTGTCTCTCCCGGTACCCATCCGTCACTCACTGCCTTATCCCATGTCTTTGAATCCTTACGCTGACCCACAATAACGTTGAAACCATTATCCCTGAGGTTAAGTGCCTGTCCGGGACCCTGCACTCCGTATCCTATTATTGCGATTGTCTCTTCTTTTAGTCTCTCTACCGCCATTTTAAGTGGAAATTCCTCTCTTGTAACAACATTTTCCTGGAATCCTCCAAAATTCATTTGTGCCATAATTTTTGTGTTTATTAGTTTGTTTGTGTTTGTGTTTATTATTAATGTCTATGATACTTTTTGAAACATATTTTCTATTGATTCTCTGTGTAGTACAACTATTCCCGACCTTGAGTAACTGGTTAGTACATTTCTTTTCTCAAGCTCCTCCTTAAGTTTTTCCAGTTCGTTCCGGGTGCCCGATTTTTCCATTATTATGTAGTCGTTGTTGATTTCTATTATACGACCATTGGAACGGTTTAGGATATATTCAAAATAGCTCCTTTCGTCAAGAATTACGGACGCTATCTTATACAAACCCAACTCTTTACATATAAGGTCGCTTTGAAGGTAATAGTCAACATAAATCACGTCCACAATATTCCCAAGTTGATTTACAACTTTTTCTATTGTGTCGGCCGAGGTGTTTGCAGAAATTACTACAGTACTTATTCCCTTTACAAATGATTCCGACACATTAAGAGATTCTATGTTGATATGCCTTTTCAGATATGCCGATGTTATTCTGTTTAGTACAGATACCTGATTGTTTACAAAGGCTATAACAATGTACTCTGTTTTCTTCATGATTGTTTGTATTTAAAAAGTTAATATATAATTCCATCCAGCGAGGCTCCCGAAGGAACCATCGGAAACACGTTCTCCTCTTTTTCTGTCACAACTTCAAGGAGATAAGGCCCTTGATAATCCAGCATCACTCTTACTGCCTCCTCAAGTTCACAATGCTTTACAACTCTTTTTGCAGGAATCCCGTAAGCCTCGGCAATTTTCATAAAATCTGGGTTGACCATACTGGTGAAAGAGTATCGTTTGTCAAAAAAGAGCTCCTGCCACTGACGGACCATTCCCAGAAACGAGTTGTTGAGGATAACTATTTTTACACCAATCTGCGACTGCATTATTGTCCCTAGTTCCTGCTCGGACATCTGAAACCCTCCGTCACCCAAAATTGCAACAACCTCCCGTTCAGGAACGCCAAGCTTTGCCCCCATTGCAGCAGGCAATCCGAATCCCATGGTCCCGAGACCTCCCGATGTTATCAGGCTCCTGGTTTTGTTGAATTTTGAATATCGGGCACTGATCATCTGGTGCTGACCAACATCTGTTACAATAACTGCATCTCCCCCTCCTGCGTTGGCAATTTCATCTACAACCTGCGCCATGCTTACAGAATCCTCTTTTATCTCAAGGAGACGATCAATAACCGAAGTGTTCTCCATCTCCCATTTCTCTCTGGCAAAATCCATCCACTCCGAACGATCCTTAAAGACCACCCCTGCTATCATCTGTCCGAGAACTGTTTTAGCATCCCCCAAAACCGGCAGGTCAACCTTTACTACCTTGTTTAGCTCCGCTTTGTCTATGTCAATATGGATTATCCGTGCATTTGGAGCATATTTGGTGACATCGCCGGTCACCCTGTCGCTGAACCGCATTCCCACGGCCAATATTAGGTCACATGCCTGGGTCATCATATTAGGAGCAAGATTGCCGTGCATTCCAAGGTTCCCTGTAAATAGCGGGTGCGAACTGGGAACAGCAGAGATACCCATAAGAGTAGATGCAACAGGGATATTTCCTTTTTCTGCTATTTCAATAACCTCTCTTTCTGCTCCTGAAAGTATCACTCCCTGACCTATAATCATTAACGGTCTGTCCGACCGGTTTATCATCTCGCAGGCCTTGTCTATAAGCGAAAATTTAAATAGGTTCTGGCTTCTCTCCATAAATCTTACAGGTTTGTGGAAAGCATATACAAAATCTGTCATTTCCAGTTGTGCATTTCTGGTAAAGCTTATAAGTACGGGCCCGGGTCTGCCGGTTTTTGCAATGTAGAATGCCTTGGCCATGACACCTGCCACCTCGTTTGCTTTTGTTATCTGATAGCTCCACTTGGTCACCGGGATTGTTATACTAATCATGTCGGCCTCCTGAAAGAAGTTTGTTCCTAGCTTGTCCAGGGTCACCTGGGCAGTAATGCAGACAAGCGGTGTTGAATCCAGCATTGCATCGGCAATTCCGGTGACCATGTTTGTAGCACCCGGGCCGGCAGTCGCAAAGCAGACCCCAACCTTTCCGGTAGCCCTTGCATAACCCTCCGCAGCATGCACAGCTCCTTGTTCATGTCTAACAAGTATATGCCGGAACCTATCCTGATAGTTGTACAACTCGTCATAGAGTGGCATTATTGTACCTCCCGGGTAACCGAATATCGTATCAACCCCCTCCTCAAGCAAGGAGAGCAACAATGCTTCTGTTCCTCTTACATTTTTCATCCTTTTCCTGTTTTATAATTCAACATTGTTTTATTCTATTATCCTTACTGCTCCTTTGTCTGCCGATGAAACCATGGATGCATATGCCCTGAGCGCCTTACTGACAGCACGTTCCCTTTTTTGCGGTTTGAATGCATCCTTGCAATTCCTGGTCATGGTTTCTCTGCGTAACTTTAAAACGTCGTCACTAACATCTATATATATCTTTCTGTCCGGTATGTTTATAACTATTTTATCTCCATCTTCTATCAGAGCTATGTTCCCCCCTGCTGCTGCCTCCGGAGAGACGTGCCCTATTGAAAGGCCCGATGTCCCGCCTGAAAAGCGGCCGTCTGTTACAAGTGCACAGAGTTTGTCCAGCTTACGGGACTTCAGGTAAGATGTAGGATAGAGCATCTCCTGCATTCCCGGCCCTCCTTTTGGTCCCTCATATCGTATTATTACAACATCGCCCGGCATTACCTCTCCTCCGGTTATACCCAGAGAGGCCTCCTCCTGCGATTCATATACCCTTGCCTTTCCTTCGAACCTTAGGATTGAAGGGTCTACTCCGGCTGTCTTTACAATACACCCGTCAGGTGCAAGGTTTCCGTACAGTACAGCCAGCCCGCCATCTTGTGAATAGGCATTTTTACAGTCTCTTATGCACCCACTCTCATAATCCTTGTCAACAGTCCTGTAATAACTCTCCTGAGATCCTAACAGCAGGTTTTTCACCCGCGCCGGAGCTGATAGATACCTGCGTGTACATTCCCATGACCAGCATCCGCTCATTATGTCGTTTTTCTCTATTGCCTGTCCCAATGTCGAATAATCAACCCTTGGCACATCCGGATTTATGAAACCACCTCTCAGAAGTTCACCTAGTATCCTGATTACCCCTCCGGCTCTGTTGACATCCTGAAGATGATACTTCCCATTGGGTGCAACCTTGCACAAGACAGGAATTTTTCTGGAAAGAGCATCAATATCGGCAAGAGTAAAGTCCACCCCTGCTTCTCCTGCTATTGCCAGCAAATGAAGAACGGTATTTGTCGACCCTCCCATTGCAATGTCCATTGCCATGGCATTTAAGAAAGACTCTCTGGTTGCTACAGACAGAGGCAGGACACTGTCATTATCATTGAAATAGTACTCTTTTGCATTTTTTGCTATTTGTCTTGCAGCATCATTAAAGAGTCTTTTTCTGTTGGTATGTGTGGCCAATATTGTTCCGTTACCCGGAAGAGCCAAACCAAGGGCCTCTGTAAGACAGTTCATAGAGTTTGCAGTAAACATTCCGGAACAGCTTCCGCATGTGGGACAGGCATTCATCTCGTACTTTTCAAGCTCTGTTTCGCTTGTGCTCTCGTCTGCTCCCTTTACCATAACATCAACCAAATCGCAGTCAACACCGTCTATGTTGCCGGCCTCCATTGGTCCACCTGACACAAAAACTGCAGGTATGTTGAGTCGCATGGCGGCCATAAGCATCCCAGGTGTGATTTTGTCGCAATTGGAGATGCATATCATTGCGTCAACCTTATGTGCATTACACATATACTCAACGCTGTCTGCAATAAGGTCGCGGGAAGGAAGTGAATAGAGCATGCCATCGTGACCCATCGCAATTCCATCGTCAATTGCAATTGTGTTGAATTCAGCAGCAAAGCACCCCTCTTGCTCGATTATTGCCTTGATCTCCTGACCAATACTTTTAAGATGCACATGTCCCGGAACAAATTGCGTAAATGAGTTGACCACTGCAATGACGGGCATTCCAAATTGTTCTTCTTTCATTCCGTTTGCGCGCCAGAGGCTCCTTGCCCCTGCCATTTTTCTTCCGGTGGTTGTCTGGTTGCTTCTTAGTGGTTTCATGTTTTTTAAATTTCTTTAACGTATACAAAAAAAAAGTTGCCCGCTTAACAGGATCCTGTTTAAGCGGGCAATAATTAAATTTTGCTGTAAACGGGATCCTAAATCAAGTGCACAATAATAATGACTGAAGTAATGACTAGAATGAATCCGAGGACTAGCAGCAGGTTAGTGTTCAACTTACATATTGAAACGCCTGAAGGTGTATTTATAAGAGAAAGACCAAACGAACTATCAGAATGATTGCTCGTCATTTTCAAGAAGTTATACTGTTCTATGGTCTTTTTTTCTATCACTTTTTAAGTGTCTATGGTTTTCTTATGGGGCAAATGTATAAAAAAAAGTAACAAACCAACACATTTTTTAAAAAAAGAAACATTTTCTTCTGATTGTTGTTTATCTTAATAAATTAAAGAGAAATAAAAATGAAAAAAAACATGGGTACTATTGACAAGTGGGTCAGGATACTGGCCGCTGTTGCAGTCCTTGTATTGTATTACACAAATGTCATAACCGGAACGCTTGCAATTGTGCTTCTGGTTTTTGCCGGAATATTCCTAGTTACCAGTCTCTTCAGCTTCTGTCCGTTATATGTTCCGTTTGGGATAAACACTTGCAAAAAGAAGTAGTGAACGGGGACGTATCAGGTGTTCCCTGTTTAAAGGCAGGGTACGTGATTTTCCGATGCGTGTCCCGGATTTACCCACTAAGCAGTCGCATTGCTAAAAAACAAATGCGGAAACTCATTATGCTGGTATTAATAGCTGCAAGTTTCCGCTCGTTGTTTTTTCATACGCTATGCTCCTTGAGTGGGTGCCCAAATCCTTATGCCAAGCATCTTCAAACCACGTACCTTGTACTTTTTGGGGCACACCTGATACGTCACCGTGTACCATTTTAATTATATTTGCATAGTGAAAAGCAAGCAATTAAATCGCAAATACAAGATTAAGAACAACATGCCACTTATCGTGCCACGAGTCGCTTTTCTTTTCCTTTTTTGGTTATTTTTCGGAACAGTTGTCTTACATGCACAACAACAGGGCAAAACATTAATAAAAGGGGTGGTTGTTGATGCTAAAATTGGCAATCCCGTTGCTTTTGCAGTAGTAGTTATTGATGGTACAACAGAGGGTACAGTTACAGATTCGGACGGGCGCTTCAGTTTTACCACAGATAAAAACAATCTGATTCTTAAGGCATCATGTCTGAGTTATAAGTCTGAGATAATCAATCTCACAAAGGGATTTACAAACCCCTTGACAATCAAACTTACAGCAACATCAATTTCACTTGATGAGATAGTTGTCAAGGCCGATAAGGTAAGGTACAGGAACAAGAACAATCCTGCTGTTTCGCTCATAGAGAAGGTTATTGCCAATAAAGCCAGAAACCGCAGCGAAAATCTGGATTTCCTTCAATACGAGAAATACGACAAGACCCAGTTTGCACTTACAAATATCGAAGGTCTTAAAGAGAGCCGGTTACTTGGAAAGTTCAGGTTTGTATTTGACAACATCGACACCACAAAGCAGCCCGGAAGGGAGGTTCTTCCTTTGTACATTAAAGAGACAATCGCAGATGTCTTCTACAGAAAGTTGCCCAGGGCAGACAGGGAGATTGTAAAGGCCGACAAGATGGTAAGCTTCGAGGGATATCTCGACAATCAGGGTATAACCCGATATCTGAAGTATCTCTATCAGGATATCGACATATATGACAATAACATACTGTTCCTGACAAACCAGTTTTTGAGTCCGGTGTCAGCCTCGGCACCATCGTTTTACAGGTATTTCATTATTGACACCGTAGAAGTGAGCAATATTGAATGTGTGAAGATGTTCTTTGCTCCCCGTAACAAAACAGATATGTTGTTTCAAGGATTCATGTTTATAACCATGGACGGGAATTATGCGGTTAAGAAGATAGAGATGGAGCTTAACCGGCAGATAAACCTGAACTGGGTTAAGGACGCTAAGATTATTCAGGAGTTTGAACATTTTCCTCAGCAGGGGTGGGCCATTTCCAAGGATGAACTTGCAATGGACCTTGGAGTAACAACAAAAGGGCTGGGCATATTCGGACAGAGAAGTGTCTCTTACAAAAAGCACCGGTTAAATATCCCGATAGCAGACAGCGTTTTCAAAGCTTCAGTTGAAGAGACGGAACTCGACTCCGTAAAAAGGTCCGATGAATTCTGGGAACAGAACAGACATGCAGAGTTGTCAAGGTCGGAGAAGGGAATATATGCAACAATTGACAGCCTGAAGAAGGTCCGTGCCTTTATGCGGACAATGGATATCTTCAGGATAGCTATTGCAAGTTTCCACGATTTTGGCCCGTTTGAAATTGGCCCCGTGATAACTTTCTATAGCTACAACCCAATCGAGGGTTCCAAACTAAGGCTTGGCGGCAGGACAACTCCAAAGTTCAGCAAAAAGATAAACTTCGAGGGCTATCTGGCTTATGGAATCAAAGACAAAAAGTTCAAATATAACGTAGGTGCAAACTACTCTTTCACATCAAAGCCATACAACGAGTTTCCTGCAAGAAGTATCAGACTGAACTATCAGGTGGATACTAAGGTTCCCGGTCAGGAGCTCTATTTTGTACAGGAGGGTAATGCAATGCTTTCTTTAAAAAGGGGTGTTGACGACAAGCTGTTCTACAACAAAACTTTCAAAGCAGAGTACTTGCACGAATTCAAAAATCACTTCTCATATTCACTCGGTTTCGACTACACACAACAAGCACCCGGCGGAACACTAAACTTCAATACTGTAAATTACTTGTCAAACGAAAACAGTGTTCCGTATCTCAATACATCTGAGGTCTCCCTCAACCTGAGGTACGCCCCTTTTGAACAATTCTACCAGGGCAAGCTATACAGGGCTCCGATTGCATCAAAATATCCGGTAATTCAACACAAGTACACCGACGGGTCAAAGATGCCGGGGAGTGATTACAACAACCACAACTTAACACAAAGATTTTACAAAAGGTTTTATTTCATAGCCATTTGCTTTTTGTTCAAATGAGCATGGTATCTCTAGTCCATCTTTTTTATCTGCAGTGCATTTCACAGACTTTTCAATACCATCAACAGGAACCATAATTGGTTTGTTAACATCTGCATTTGCACCCTGACACTGTCCAGAAACGCATTTACCACCCTCGTCAGTTGATACAAACAAACAATCAGTGCCAAGTGATCTGCACATATATTCAGTGCATTCATGCAATCCGCCTGCAGTATAATCAACTTCAATATTATCCGCCCTCATTCCTTTCTCATGACATAAATGACAATATTCCCCTCCAGCAGGAGATTGCCACATCTTGCAATCTATTGGAAATTTAGCCATATAAGTATCAGTTCCAAAAAAAGTT
>CAZREC010000026.1:0-28546 GCA_964599025.1 uncultured Muribaculaceae bacterium
AAGGATGCATTTGGGTACCCACTAAGTGAGTGAAGCGGCAAAAAACAAGTAGTGCCCCCTGCGTCTGATATGTATTAGCAAACTCAAGGGGCACCTTTTTTTTTAGCGGAACGAACGTATAGTGGGTCAATGCGGTTGCATGCCTTGAGGACTATCGCAACTCATACAACAAAAAGGGATGCAAGAACATAATCTGATTCAGTAAAATTTATTATTTCCGTGTTGGTACAGATAACTGTTAAAATAATGAATATTTGGCCATGAAAGCATTGGGCAAGGAGCAAATAAATTATATTTGCTAAAAATTCTACCTGATGCAGGAAATACCGGAAGAGAAAGAATTAATGATTTCCATTATCAATGGAGACAAAAAGTCTTTCGACGCTTTGTATACTAAGGAATATAGAAAAGTGATATTTTACTCTCTCCAGTATCTGCATGATCGCGCTCTGGCAGAAGATATTGCGCAGGACTCCTTTACAGCTTTATGGGAGAAACGTAAAATGTTGGATCCGGAATTTCCGATACAACCTTATCTATACTCAATAGTCAAAAACCGTTGTCTCAATCTTCTGAGAAAGCTGGCTAATGACAAGAGGATAAGAAATGAATTATTGCAAAAGGAGTATAGAGCCAGCATTATCTCTCTCACCGACGACTCGTCGGATGTTGTCATAAAATTTCAGCTGGAAGAGTATATAAAAAAAGCGTACAAAGAGCTTCCGGAAAAAGTAAGTACTACATTTATCATGAACAGAATGCAGGGGATGACTTATCAGGAGATTGCAGAGAGCAGGGGTATTTCTGTAAAGGTTGTGGAATATCATATAACACAGGCTTTGAGGTTATTCAGGATAAGACTAAAGGAATTTTTATAGATTAGATATGAGGGTAAACTTTTTTATAAGTGTATTATAAATATGGAAAACAGAATTGACACGGAATTGATTTTAAAGTATATTTCGGGTTTAGCCAGTGATGATGAGAAGAACCATGTTCTTGACTGGATTGAGCAGAACGACGAAAATAAAAAACTATATAGTCAACTGAAAAATTATTGGGTACTTGAAGGGCTGAAATCCTTAGATACGGCTAAAGATGCAACAGAACCGGAAACTAATGCTGAGAAAAAGAAATTTAAGTTTTATACAGGGTTGCGTGAGATTTACAGAATTGCAGCAGTCTTAATAATTGCCGTATCTCTGTTTGGCGCTTATATGCTGTTCAACAACAAGGAAAAAAAGGAAGACAAACAGGTTATGGCAACATTCGAGTATATTGTAAATACAGGCGTCAAAGGTATAGTGAATCTTCCCGACGGAAGCAAAATATGGCTGAA
This sequence comes from uncultured Muribaculaceae bacterium, assembly GCA_964599025.1. Lineage (GTDB taxonomy): Bacteria > Bacteroidota > Bacteroidia > Bacteroidales > UBA932 > Bact-08. The sequence continues at coordinate 1,340 of CAZREC010000026.1, forward strand.
CAGTTCAAGTTCAATAAAATGTCCCGAAAAATTCAATTTAGACAAGAGAGAAATTGAGATTGAAGGAGAGGGGTATTTTGAAGTAGTTTCAGATAAAAACTGGCCAATGTATGTAAAAACGTCAAAAGGCTATACAGTTAAAGTAACCGGAACATCATTCAATCTCTCCTCATATTCTAATGATAATAAACTGGTAGTAACTTTAATTTCCGGGAAAATCTCTCTCCTTCATAAAGACAATAAAAAGGAAATTATAATGAATCCTGCAGATGAGATTGTAATTCCTGACAGAGAAAATCCAACTTTAGTAAAAAATGCTAATATTGAGTACAACACTGCATGGAAGGAGGGGTATCTTCTTTTTGATGATTCTCCTATGGATGAGGTCATTAAAAAGATGGAAAGATGGTATGGTGTTAAATTCACTATAAATGATGAATCAATTCTCAACTACAGGTTCACAGCTAACTTCAAATCAGAATCTATTACTCAGGTCTTGGAAATACTGAGACTTTCGTCGAATATCAGATATAAAATTGACGATACCAGAATTACTCTAAAAAAAATCTAAAAAAACAGATGTTTTTTGAGGGGAAATCTACCGAGTAGTGTATTAGAGGTAATAATTAACCCAAAATAAACATTTATGAGAAAAACTATTCCTTTCTCCAGAATCAGGAATCTCCTTGCCTTTCTGGTGGTTCTGTTTTGTCTTCTCTTTGTGACAAACAGAGTTGATGCTCAAGAAATTTCGGTCACTTATAAAAACTCTTCTCTTAAGGAGGTATTAAAAGCGATTGAAAAGCAGACAACCTTCACATTTGTATACAACAACAATATGGTTGACGCAAACCGGAAGGTATCGATTGATGCGAAAAAAATGGGGATAACACAGATTATGAATCTGCTGTTGAAAAACACAGGCTATAGTTATAAGATTGTTGAGAAACAAATTATAATTTCACCTGAAAAATTTTCAGACGAAACCAATCCCTCATTGCAGGCAGGTAAGAGAGAGACCAATCCTTCAGCCGTAAAGTCACAACAAGCAGATTTTATGGTTGTTAAAGGCAGGGTGGTCTCCTCCAAAGGTAATGAGCCTGTTATTGGAGCTTACCTTTTGGTTGTTGATTCAAAAAAAGGGACATCTACAGATCTTGACGGATACTTTACACTACAGATACCCGTAACATCCAAAAAAGTGACAATATCATGCCTTGGGTATCAACGACTAGATCTGGATTTTAATCCTGCTAACATTTCAAACTTTAAACTGATAACACTAAACGATGCTACAGAGTATCTTAACGAAATTGTGGTACAGGGTTACGGATCGACAACCATAAAGGATGCAACAGGTGCAGTATCGAGACTAAGCAGTAAGGAGATTGAATCGGTCCCTATGGGTGCAACTGTGCAAAGTATGCTTCAAGGAAGGGCTGCAGGTGTGAATGTTATGATTCAATCGGCTTCCCCTACATCACCTATAAGTGTTACAATAAGAGGAGTATCTACACTTTCCAGTTCTGGTACCCAACCGCTTTGGGTTATAGATGGTGTTCCGGATTATTCCTCTAATACCACAGGAGACATAACTAACAGCCTGTTTAACCTAAACCTGTCCGACCTGGAGAGTATCGATATTTTAAAAGATGCATCTGCTACAGCAATATATGGTTCAAGGGCTGCCAACGGAGTTGTGATGATCACAACTAAAAGAGGTATAAAGGGACAAGCTCCGACAATTGATGTTAATTTTAAGACAGGTATACAGACATTGAATTCAAATGATCTTAAGACATTAAATGTCAGTGAATATAAAGCCTTCACAGAAACTCTCGGCCGACAAAGGATAAATATTGACGGTAACCTTGGTTACAGCGAGAAATTTTTCTTTGATGAAACCAAATTTCTAAAAATAAACACAAGCCAGTGGACCCCTCAAATGCTGGAACTTCGTTCAGACGCATATATGACCGGAGATACCGATTGGTGGAAAGAGATGACTCAGCCTGCAATTACAAGTCAGGTAGACCTCTCGGTAAGAGGTGGAACAGAAAGTACAAATTACTATTTGTCATTTGGTTATACCGATATCAATGGATTGGTGAAAGGTGGAAAGAGCCAGTTATATACAGGAAGGATGAACTTTGAAACCAATGTGGGTAAAGCAGTGAAAATTGGAATGACATTGTCGGGATCTACAAGAGCAGCAAACAATAAAGATGCCCTAATGAAAAGCATACCAAGATTCAGACCCGATTTTCAGGCATACAATCCCGATGGAAGTATAAATATTGTACCTACAAATACAACTATCGAGAGTCCTTTCATTACCCTTTATAACAGAAACGATGGTATTGGAAAAGGACTTAACGGTACAGCATACCTTGAACTGAAATTACTACCCGGATTAAAGTTCCGTTCGGCAGGGACAATCAACTTTTCCAGCTCAACAAACGACATCTTTAACAAAAAAGGGACACAGGGTTATAGTTCATCGTATAACTACCGGTCACTTACAAATACTGAGTACTCAACACAGGTGTGGGACAATACTCTGAATTATGCAGCAGTTATTGGTAAACACGATATTGTTGCCGTGCTGGGACAATCAACAGAATCATTTAAATATAAGACACAAAATGCTTATGGAGAGGGTTTTCCCGATGAGGAGGTTCTGATAAACATTAACAGTGCCGCTACCACAGGGGGTAGAAGTGATGAATACGGAAGTGCGCTTGCCTCATTTTTTGCAAGGTTGAATTACAAGTATATGAACAGGTATCTCATTACAGCAACATTCAGAGCCGACGGTTCTTCAAAATTTGGTCCGAACAACAGATGGGGCTACTTCCCTTCAGGAGCATTGGCCTGGATTATGTCTGAAGAAAAATTCATGCAACCAATCAATAATATTGTTCCTTACCTAAAGTTAAGGCTATCTATGGGAAAATCGGGATCTCAGAACCTTGGCTATTACGACTGGATGACTACTCTCTCAGCAGCTCCATATACAGAACAACCTGGTATAAAACCATATAATCTAGGTAATCCGTCTCTTCAATGGGAGAATACAACATCAACCGATATAGGCATCGACTTTGGACTGCTTAAGGAGAGACTAAGAGGTACTGTTGGCTATTATAGCAAAAGAGTAGATAACCTGATATATACAGGATCTGTTCCAACAAACTCATCTTATCAGACCATTAATCAAAACGTAGGGTCGATAACAAATGACGGATGGGAATTTGAAATAAGAGGAGATGTTGTCAAGAACAAAAATATGACACTTGAACTCGGATTCAATATCGCTACCAACAGCAGTATAGTAAACAAGCTAGATGGAATCCAGAAGGAGATTGTAATGCCTTATTACTATGAATACGTAAAGCTGGTTGCAGGCGGTAAGCTTGGCGACTGGTACGGATATAAATCTGCAGGCAGATATTTTACCACAGCAGAAGAGATCTTTGCCCTAAGGAAAATCAACCCTACAACCGGCGCTCAGTTGAATTACAGACTTGCAAGGGAGGTACCAGGAGATCCTTATATAATGGATACAGACAAAGATGGGGTAATAACCAAGGCAGACAGGGTTATATTAGGAAACTTCAATCCTAAATTTTATGGAGGATTCAATATCGGTTTTACATACAAGAACTTTTATGCATCTGCTGTATTCACATATTCATATGGTGCAAAAAGATTATGGAACTATCCGTACTCTGCTGTAACTGCAGGAGTAAGTACATACAATGCATATAATTATCTGCAGTCGGCCTGGAACTTCAACAAGGATCCACAGGCGGCTCTTCCTAGAATAGGTCTGACTTCTACTTATAACGGTCTTAGTGATTTCTTTATCTTTGATGCATCATTCGTAAGGCTGAATGCACTAAACTTAAACTACAGACTACCAAAGAGATGGCTCGACAAACAATTCCTGACAAATGTCGATGTCACATTGCAGGCATCAAATCTGTTGACAATTACCAAATATCCTGGGTTTGACCCACAAGGTAACTTTGGAAGTACAGATATGGCACAAAGCTATACTGTAGGAACAAGGACATCCCAGGAGTTGATTGGAGTTGGTTCAGGTATAGACTATAGTGCTTACCCTTCATCAACAACTTTCAGCCTTGGATTAAAATTAACATTTAAATAGAGTGGTAAAAATGAAAAAGATAAATACAATAATATTGGTGTTTTTTGCCGCAATGGCACTCACCTCATGCAATAAGTTCCTCTCACTCACACCTCCGCATAAATTAGTTGTAGACAATGCAGTAACATCATATGACGGAGCCGTATCTGTCCTTAATGGAATGTATGCTTCTATCTCTACAGGCAGCGGTAGTTCAACCAGTGACTTCTTTGGGGGTAGTCCGTTCTGTGCCCTGTCATCACAGGCCGGTGTCGGAAGAGCAGGAGGAGCTACTTACTATAATATGAGTTATCTATCAACACAATCTGCCTTCTCTACTTACTGGCAGCAATGGTTTGCCTGTATAAATGCCTCTAATGCTGCAATCATAGGCATTGGAGAATTGCCGGAAAACAAGTTCCCTACTGCAAATGACAAAGCGGTTATGCTTGCAGAGGCAAGAACATTCAGAGCATGGGTATATTCTCATTTATTGTGGTGTTTCTCTCACTATTGGGCAGAAGATGAGTATGGTATTCTCTGGAGAGAGGAAATTGCAAACTTCAATAATATTTTTGCAGACAGAATATCTGTAAAAGAGAGTTATGAAAAGATATTTGCCGATGTTGATGAGGGTATCAAATATCTGGGGGACTATACAACATCCAAGAGACTTTCAAAGCAGATGGCTCAAGTACTTAAGGCAAAGCTACTTATGAACAGAGGATGGGCCGGTGATTATGCTGCTGCCCTGGCTTTGACTAATAATGTAATATCTACTGCTCCGGCCACTTTCAAAATGGATGCCGACATGAAGAGAATGTATAATGATGCATGGGATTCAAAAGAGGTATTGTGGGCAAGGTATATGGAAGAGAATGCAGGTAGGGCATATGGAGAGGGTACCTACTCTCAGATAATTATTCAGGCAGGAGATGCCTGGAGTACAGCCAATCAGAACAATCCTTCTTCACTTAAATCGTTTTATCCGGAATTCGATTCATGGATCAATGCCGACCCAAGATTTGCACAGACAATGGGATGGGCAAGGGCAATCAGTGCCACCGGTATTCTCTATTTCTGCCCTACAAAACTTGCAAGACAAGGAAGAGCATCTACCGATCTTATGAATGACAAGTTCACAACATATTATTTCAGATATCCAGAGCTTTATCTTATGCAAGCTGAGTTGAAGGCCAGGACAAATGAGAGCATAGCAAGTTGCATTGAGCCAATCAATACAATGAGATCGAAGAGAACCAACCCGGTTCTTGCACCATTAGCTGTTCCGGCAACAAGAGAAGAGTTGATGGATGTGATTTTTAAAGAGTATTGTCTTGAACTTTACATGGAGAACGGTAGTGAATGGTTTGCTTCACTTAGGTTCAGGAAAAACAACCTGCCTATTCTCTACCTACTTAAACCAGATATTACTCCGGTAGATGTAAACAAACATTGTTGGCCAATTCCGTCGACAGAAACCACTACTAATAAGCAAATTAAACCAAACCCTGGTTACGACAACTAAAAACTTGTTAATATGAAAAAAATACTATTTACAATACTTTCAAGTGCCATATTAATAACATACTCTTGCTCAGACAAAGCAGATTTATTAGTATCGATTCCAAATGATATAACTTTCAATGAATTGAAACTGGGCACTTATACAAATGCTGTACCGGATGGTGGATTTACCTCCGGTGGGATAAGGTTCAATACAAAGAAGAATCCGGACGGAAGCTTCAGTGGCTTTGCTTATTCGAACCAGAATAACCGCTCATTTGTATGGACAAATACCAAGGCCGCCAGAGATACAAATATTCTGAGTGTCTATACTGCATACAGAAATATGACTGAAGTCTATGCTGTAGCATGTGCCGACAACGAAACAGATACATATTTCACTCTGGATAAACCATCTGTAATAGATCTTGCATTGTTTGCAAACAATACATATAATTATCTTGCAATGACATACGGAGCCAACTCGGGGACCTCTATAGCAAATCCTAATATACCATCGGCACCAAAGGCTATATGGAACACATACGCAACAGGAGTTACAAGGAAGCTCTCATTAGACGGAGACTATTATAAAGTAATTGTCAAAGGTTATAACGGATCTACCCTGACTGGTACAGTAGATGTATACCTTTGTTGCAGAAAGGGTGCCGATCCTCTCAATCCTGCTTTTACTTTCATAAGAGCAGACTGGATAGCAGCAGATCTCAAACCACTAGGCATGGTTACAAAGGTTGTTTTCAGCACCAGCTGTTCATATAAAGATTCTAATGGCAAAGATTTGATTAACTCATACTTCTGTTTAGATGGTATCCGGCTGAAAAAGGATTAATATGAAGAATGTTATTATAGCCTTGCTTATTATGTCTCTTTCAGGAGTGATTGATGCTCAGACGAGAAAAATCAACCTGCAGAAAAATGTGCCTCTGGAAGATGTCCTTAGGACAGCAAAGGTTCAAAAAAAGTTTGTCTTTTTAGATTTTGGATCGCCCAAATGTTCTCCATGTCTTTATATGAAAAACAATATCTTTACCATAGATAGTGTTGCAGATTTTGTTAATGACCGTTTTATAAGCGCCGATTACACAGAAGGTCCTGAAAAAACACGATTGAGCAAAATATATGAAGTGTACACCGAACCTGTTTTTTTGATTATAGACTCCGATGGAAACCTGATGCACAGAACAGAGGGCAGATCGACTGCGGGAGAGATGCTTGAGAGATTCAGGCAGGGAATTGATATAAAAAACAATCTGGCTGCACAAAACAAGGATTATGAGAATGGCAGGAGAGATGTGGATTTTATTGTTTCTTATATTAACACACTTCATATTGCAGGATTAAGAGATAAAAAGCAGGCTGTTTTATCTAACATCTTCCCACTCGATTTTCCTTTAGATTCTCTATATACCAAAACATACTGGAACTTATATCTCAAATATGATGAGTCTGCTGTGAGCAGACAAACATTATTTGTTATGGACAACCTGAATAAGTTTGTGGGATTGTTTGGAGAAAAGGTTGTATTGTCAAAGATTGATGTTTTATATGGTGCAAAATCAAGAATCTACATTTTTGGCAAGAAAGCACCTGCAGATGATCCTGATTTTGAGATAGTTCTTAAGTATGCTCAAAAGAGTGACCACCCAAAGGCATCTGTATGGCTGACATATCTTGTCCCGGCAAAATATAAGTTTTCCAACTGGGTATCGATGGCTAAAGAGATCGAGAACGCGTTGGCATTTAATATCCTTAAGGGAGAGGAGAGATATTATTACAAAAAAATGATGTCGGAACAACTGGCATGGTATTGCGATAATGTTGAAGCATTATCTTATTCAATAAAATGGATAGACCAACTTCTGCCAACAGTGACCCAGGATAAAAAGGGATCGCTTCTTGAGACAAAGGCGAGTGTAAAAGAAAAAATTGGATCGTTGAGTAAATAAAATCCTTTTTTCTAATGCAGAAACCGGGAGTTTGTAATAAAAACACACACTTTCGGTTTCTGTTTTTTGTATATTAAGTTAATTTAATTGTAGTTTTACAACTTTATTTAGGGAGAACCCTTGACAAAGTGTACTTATAGTATAATAATACTAATAACAAAACAAGAAATGAGAAAAATAATTTTAAGCATAACTATGCTTTTTTTTGTATTTGCAGCAGTTGCTCAGCAGCAGAAATCTGTTGTAATTACAGGTAAAGTAACCGGAGACACCAAAGGATACAATAGTATCTTTTATTATACCAATGGCACTCCGGTTGACACTGTGGCAATAATTAACGGGCAATTCACCCTTGAAATACCTTTCAGTAGTACATTTACACAGTTATTCTTTACTCAATACGAAATGAAAGTAAGGAGGGGCTATCGTCCGTTTCCCCTGTTAATTGACGGTTCCGGAAATATTAACATAGAGATGAATATCGAAGATGGATTTTTTGGAGCAAAAGTAAGCGGAGCAAGGACAACAGTTCTTTTTAACGACTTCCTTAAGCAGCAAAGCGATATCGGCAAAAAGATAAGCGACGAGATCACAAAACTGCATGGAAAGGAATATGTGGCTCAAAATGACCCACTGGCTGTAAAAATAGGTGCATCAAGGGATTCATTGTCCAAATTGTATATGGAAACCATGGTGATGAATTTTGTTAAGCAGAACAAAAACGAATATGTGGGTGTTTATGTATTGAGCGGACAGGGAAGAGGTACCCTAAGCACAGATAAACTTGAGATGATGTATAACCAGTTATCGCCTGAGATGCAGAAGACTAATGACGGAGAGAAGCTGGCAGCATATATAAGAGGAGTAAAGGGTTCTAAAACAGGCTCCCTGGTTAAGAATTTTGTGCTGAATGATCCTTCTGGCAAGCCTTTTTCCTTCGATCAGTTAAAAGGTAAATATGTGTGGGTAGATTTTTGGGCAAGCTGGTGTGGCCCGTGCAAGCAGGCTTTCCCGAAAATGCGCGAGATTTATGCAAAGTACAGCGGCATGAATTTTGAGATTCTGGGAATTTCAACTGATGCCAAGATTGAACCATGGCTTAAAATTCTTGAAACGATAAAAAATCCATGGCCCCAGGTTTGGGATAGCAAGAATATAATGTCGGAATTTGCAGTAACAGCATTTCCAACTTCGTTTCTGATTGGTCCGGACGGAAAGATAATCCTTAAAGAAGTTGGCTTCGATCCTAATGGAAAAGGTGAAATAGAGAAAAAACTTGAAGAAATATTTAACAAAAAATAAAATCAATCACAATAAAATCAAATTTTAAATGAAAAAAACAATTTTAGCAATTCTGTTGCTGGCTCCTATGTCGATGTTTGCACAAAAGGGAGAATACACTGTTAAAGGAGAGGTTGGAAAGCTTAATGCTCCAGCAAAGGCATACCTGGCATATCGTACAGCCACTGATAATATTACTGATTCATCAGCCATTGTTGATGGAAAATTCGAATTCAAGGGAACCGTTAATGCACCTGTTAAGGCAACACTTGTTATAAACTACAAGGGATCTGGCATACGCAGCAGGACAGCTGCTCAGCTTCCTATGTACCTAGAGACTGGTATTATAAATGTTACTAGCCCGGATTCATTGAAAAATGCTAAGATTTCCGGATCAAAGATAAATGCAGATAACGATTTATACATGAAGGCCCTTAAACCTTCTGAAAATAAAATGAATGCCTTCATGGCCGAATACAATGCTCTCCCTAAAGAGAAGCAACAAGATGAGGCAGTAAGGGCTCCTCTGAATATCAGATACGAAGCTATTATGGCTGAGAAAGAAGCTGCTACAGTTGCTTTTATTAAAGCAAATCCTGCAAGTTTCGTCAGTCTGGATGCTATAAAGGCTTTGGGAGGTTCTATTCCGGATTATAATAAGGTGGCTCCATTATACAATGGTCTGACAGCAGAAGTAAAAGCAACACCGGCAGGAGTAGCATATGCTGCAAGTCTTGAAATTATGAAAAAAACAATGGTTGGTGCGGTTGCTCCGGATTTTACACAAAACGATACAGAAGGAAATCCTGTTAAATTGTCTAGCTTCAGAGGCAAATATGTTCTTGTAGACTTCTGGGCTTCATGGTGCGGTCCATGTCGTGCAGAAAATCCCAATGTGGTTAACGCATTCAATCAATATAAAGATAAAGGATTCACCGTATTGGGTGTTTCACTTGATGACGAGAAAGGAAAACAAAAATGGCTTGATGCAATTAAGAAAGACGGTCTTACATGGACACACGTATCTGACCTCAAATACTGGAACAACGAGGTTTCCAAATCTTATGGAATCAGTTCAATTCCTCAGAATGTACTTATTGATCCAAATGGTGTCATAGTTGGAAAAAACCTTAGGGGAAAAGCATTATTGGATAAACTTGCTGAGATACTTAAATAGGGTACATGGGGACGCACATTGTGTACCCAATGTAATACTCTGATATATACTTGAAACTATATACGGAAATTGAAAAGACAGATTACTGGATCTGCTTTCAGTTTCCGTTTTTTTATTTATTATAAATATAGGATTGTCTGGGAAAATAAGAAAAAGACAAATGTTTTAATTATTTCATATTCTCAGCAGCAAATGTATATATTGTGCATATTTTCACATTGCAATCAAAAAACAATTATCAAAATTATTAACGTTACCCTACAATATCTTTTCAGACATTAGGTGAAACGGGGACACAATATACCTCCCCTTGTACCCTCAATAATTATTTGTAGATTTGTTTCCAGAAAACAAGGAACGTCTGCAAATGAACAACTCAATGATTCTGGGCTTGGTGCAAAACATAGCAATTCTGCTGGCATTCAGTTTGTTATATGACCTTGTGTGGAAAAAGGAGGATGGGTTCATAAAGATACTTTATAAATATCTTCTTGGTGCAGCAATTGGCGCAATTGGCATAGTTTTAATGATGACCCCATGGGTACTGATTCCTGGACTTACTTTTGACACCCGTTCTATTCTTCTTTTGAACTCCGGGCTTTTCTTTGGGCCAATTCCCACGTTAATTGCAATGATCATAACAGCTTCATACAGGATTTATCTTGGAGGAGCAGGTGTATGGATGGGGGTAGCTGTTATTTTAACATCCGGTTCTATTGGAATGCTTTGGAAAAAATTCTATCCGGACTGGAGAAAAGGAAACTATCTGCTGGATCTGTTTAAAGTAAGTATGCTGACTCATATAGTAATGCTTGCATGTACTGTTTTGTTGCCTAAGGAGGTTTTTTTGGTCACGTTGACAAAGATGGCTTTACCTGTTCTTGTTTTATATCCTATAGGTTCAATATTGCTTGGAAGAATTTTAATCAGCAGGTTGTCGGGATGGAATGCAAAAAATGCATTGAAATTAAGTGAGGAGAGGTATGAGACCTTTATTAATGCAAACAGTGACTGTATGTTTGTAAAAGACGACCAACTAAGGTATATTATAGCAAATGAGGCAATATGTAAATTTTTTAATAAAACTAAAAAGGAAATCATAAATAAAACTGACAGGGAGCTTGGATCTGACGATTTGATAGCACCATGCCCGTCATCAGACAAGAGAGCTTTGGAAGAAGGGATATTGTTTTCAGCAGAGGAAAAACTAGGTGAGAGCATATATGAGATCACAAAATTTCCCGTAAATCTGGGTAAAGGGAAGAAGGGAGTAGGAGGCATAATGCGAGATATCACTCAGAGTAAGAAACGAATAGAACTTCAACAGATTTTACTTGACATCTCAAGAATATCACTAGAGAATACAGACCTCAGAACATTTATTGGCAAAGTGCACTTATTAATGAAAAAGGTCATAAAAGCCGATAACTTCTATATAGCTATATATAATAAAGAAGAAAACAAATACAGCTGTCCCTATTTTGTGGACGAATATGATAACTTTGAAACCAATGATCTTATGTCGTTGGAAAATTCTCTTACAGATTATATAAGAATTACAGGAAAGGGTAAAAGAGTGACTGCAGAAACTGAGAAGGAGATCAGGAAGGAGTATACTCTTATTGATAAGGGAGAGTATTCTCCGGTTTGGATGGGTGCGCCGCTGATGGACTCAACATTAAATAAGATAACAGGAGTAGCTGCGGTACAGGATTATAAAGATGCAGATGCATATACCGCGGAGGACCTTATAATATTTGAAATATTTGCCAGCAATATTGGAATGTTTATAGAGAGACTGGAGAACATAAACAGTCTGAAATCAGCTAAAGAAAAAGCAGAAGAGAGCGACAGGTTAAAGACTGCATTTCTGGCAAATATAAGTCATGAGATCAGGACCCCGATGAATGGTATTATAGGATTTACAGATATCCTTATAAGCGAGGTTACTGATGAACGACAAAAGGAGTATGTTTCAATCGTTAACAGCAGTGCCTACAGGCTCATGAATATTGTAAACGATATTATTGACATGGCAAAAATAGAGGCCGGACAGGTTGCTCCTCATAAGGAGAAATTTGACGTTAATGAGGTCCTTGACGATGTATACATGTTTTATAATAAACTGATTTATTCTTTTGGTTTCAATGTTATTGTTCCATCGTCGGAAAAAAGAGAAATCTATACAGACAAAACAAAATTGCAGCAGATATTTTCTAACCTGGTAAGTAATGCTATAAAATTCACAAAAGAAGGTTCTGTCTCTTTCGGCTATAAAATTGATAGAGAACAAATCATTTTCTTTGTCAAAGACACAGGAATAGGCATTGCCAAAGAGAACCTGGAAAAGGTATTTTCCCGGTTTTATCAGGTAGAGAGCGGAAATCAGAGGATTTTCGAAGGTACAGGGCTAGGACTTGCAATAGTCAAAGAGTATGTAAATATTCTCGGTGGTGATATCTGGGTGGAGTCCGAAACAGATGTCGGGACAAATTTCTACTTCACTGTAAATTGCTATCCTCCAACTATAGGCTCCAGTACTTAAGTTGAGCAATGCGGTTACGGAATATGCCTTTCACATCAACAAAAACTGCCCGTTCATTGGCAATAGACAGAAAATAGCTCTCATCCAGAGTCAGATACTGTCTGTGCGATACAGCAACAACAATAGCATCATAGCCCGCCTTAGGAGTATCAAGCAATTCTATATTATATTCGTGCTTTACCTCTTCTGCAGAAGCAAAAGAATCAACGACATCTACAATACATCCGTAATCTTCAAGCTCACGGATAATGTCAACAACCTTAGAATTACGTATATCAGATACATTTTCCTTGAATGTAAGTCCCATTACAAGAACTCTTGCCCCAAGAACGCTCTTTCCCTCAGCAATTATCTGTTTGACAATTTTTTTGCCAATATAGCCACCCATCGTATCATTAATATATCGCCCCGCATTTATAATCTGGGGGTGATACTTAAGCTCCTTAGCCTTGTGAACAAGGTAATAAGGGTCAACACCTATACAGTGACCACCCACAAGACCGGGAAAAAATTTCTGAAAGTTCCATTTTGTACCGGCAGCTTCTAGTACATCAAATGTATTAATCCCTATTCTGCTGAATATTATGGATAGTTCATTCATGAGAGCAATACTCACATCTCTCTGAGTGTTCTCAATAATTTTGGCAGCCTCTGCCACCTTTATGCTAGGAGCCCGGTGCACACCGGGTATAATTATAGATTCATATACAGAAGCTATGGTCTCAAGCGACTCCCGGTCACAGCCGGACACAATCTTGATAGTATTTGTGAGCGTGTGCACCTTGTCACCAGGATTTATCCTCTCAGGAGAGTACCCAACCTTAAAATCAACACCATATTTAAGACCGGAATACTGCTCCAAAAGTGGAACACAATCTTCCTCTGTGCAGCCGGGATATACAGTTGATTCATATACAACATAATCGCCTTTTTTCAGAACCAGCCCTACCGATTTTGACGCCGAAAGGAGAGGCTTTAGATCTGGCTGATTGTGTTTGTCGATAGGGGTGGGCACAGCGACAATATAAAAAGAGGCCTCCCTCAATTTTTCAAGCGAAGAGGTAAATTCAATGTCACAATTGTCAAAACTCTCCGGTCCATACTCATTCGCAGGATCAATCCTGTTTCTCAGTTTTTCAAGCCTGACTTCATTAATGTCGAATCCTACGACTGAATAGAGCTTAGCAAATTCCAGAGCAATCGGCAGACCAACATATCCCAGTCCTACCAATGCCAGTTTTGATTCCTTGTACTTGAGTTGATCGACCATTTTATTTGTTTTAAATTACATGCAAATATAAAGAAATTGATGCAACATGTTCGCTGTTATATGCATCTTATCAATACAACAATATTACTTTAAAATGAAAAAAAAGGTGCTTTCTGTATCAAACTGGTTGTTTGCAACAGTTATAGGGTCTTTAGGCTTTACTTCATGCAATAAACTGCCATGGGAGGAGCCAAGGGTTATGTATGGAACTCCTTACGCTACTTATGGAATCAAGGGAAAGGTTGTAAACAATCTCAATCAGCCTGTACCAGCAATTCAGGTTATTGCTGACAGTAACAACGGATGGGGAAGCGTCTCAAAAGTAACTCTTACGACCGATGCAAAAGGTGAATTCGAAAAAACTTATGGATTTGTCCAACCGCTAGACACAGATATTACGCTGCAATTCAGCGATATAGACGGTGATGCTAATGGGCTGTATAAACCAACATCAAAGATTGTTTCGTTTAAAAAAAGTGAGTTGGCAGGAGCCAAAGGCTGGAACCTGGGAAGTGTACAGAAAGAGGTTAATGTAACATTGGAGAATGATGTTCAGAAATAAACCTGTTGGATTTAAGAAAATTGCAGCTCTTGAACTATATAGGAAGTTATATCAGAACAGCGTAAAGACTCATGAATTATCCAATCTTTTCTGGGAATGCACCTTACGTTGCAATCTAAGCTGCAGGCATTGTGGAAGTGACAGCAAAACAAATGTAAATCAAAAAGATATGCCGGTTGCAGATTTCCTTTCTGTAATCGATAATATCACTCCACATGTTAATCCAAACAAGGTTCTTGTAATATTTACCGGAGGAGAGGCATTGCTCCGTAATGACATAGAAGAGTGTGGACTGGAACTCTACAGGAGAGGATTCCCCTGGGGAATGGTCACAAACGGAATGTTACTGGACAGAACAAGACTGGATTCATTGCTTGCTTCAGGATTACACTCAATTACTGTGAGTCTGGATGGATTTGAAGATGAGCACAACTGGCTAAGAGGAGATAAGACTAGTTTTAGGAAGGCAGCAGATGCTATTCAGATGCTCTCTCAGGAAAAGGAGATTCTCTGGGATGTTGTAACCTGCGTTACACCAAAGAACTACAATACACTAAATGATTTTAAAATTTTTCTCAGTTCAACAGGTGTCAGGGAGTGGAGATTGTTTACAGTCTTCCCTGCTGGAAGAGGCGCAGTAAACAAAGAGTTGCAACTATCAGATGAACAGTTTACAGGTTTGATGGATTTCATAAAAGAGACCAGAAGCTCTGCGTGCAGCAATAAACCGGGCGCAATATGGGCCTCTTATGGATGTGAAGGTTTTCTCGGCAGGTACGAAGCAGAAGTGAGAGACAATTTTTATGGTTGCAGTGCAGGAGTAAGTATCGCCTCTGTATTGGCTGACGGATCAATATCGGCCTGTCCAAGCATACGGGCAAACTTCAATCAAGGCAATATATATAAAGACTCCTTTATTGACGTTTGGGAAAACCACTTCGAAAAATTCCGTGACAAATCATGGGCAAAAAAAGGAGAGTGCATCAATTGCAGACAATTCCGCTACTGTCTTGGCGGAGGTATGCATCTGAGGGATGAAAATGAGAATCTGCTGGTTTGCCATTACAAAAAAATAAACGGAACAAAATAGAAGTAGGAGTGTATCATCTTTACACAATAGTGGTGAGCAGCTGCTTCATTCCTTCTACATCAAGACTGGGTGCATTATGAGAGTTAAAATCACCTGCCGGAAAATCAGCAGATTTATCTGATTTACTTGTTACTCCGGCTATAAGTGGTATCCTGAAGTATTTTCCGGAATCATCACCTTCGCCAATCAATTCTGCCTTTATCATCTCCTCCTGCGTGGCCATTGTTTCAAACAATTTTTCTCCGGGGCGGGGTCCGATTATCCGTACACTATTGTTTGAACTTCCGTAAAGTTCAATAAGAGCTTTGGTTAATGTATCCAGAGAGGCTGAGGGAGCATTTTTAAGGATTATGTCTCCGTTTTTACCATATAACAATGCAAAAAGGGATAAGTCCACAGCGGTGTCGGGAGTCATCATGAACCTGGTCATTTCGGGATTTGTTACGGTAATATCCTTTCCTGCTTTTATCTGATTGACAAACAAGGGCACTACTGTTCCATTTGAACCCATCAGGTTTCCAAACCTTACGATACATATTTCAGAAGAGGAGCCCTCTATTGAACTGGCCATTGCCAGTGCTACCTTCTCCATCATTGCCTTTGATATTCCCATTGCACTTAATGGATAACATGCTTTATCTGAGCTGACTATCACTATTTTTTTTACGCCAGCCTCAATGGCACCCTCTATCACGTTTTTTGTACCTGTCAAATTGGTCTCTACAGCTTCCATTGGAAATGATTCACAATAAGGGATCTCTTTTAATGCGGCCGCATGAAAAACATAATCAGAGTCCTTAAAGACAGATCTCATGCTCTCAATATCCTTAATATCCCCCTCAAAAAAACGAATGCGATCGTATATTTTAAGACCTGCCAGCATCTCTTCCTGTTTTTTCCTGTCCCTAGAGAAAACCCGTATCTCCTTAATATCCGAATTTCGCAGGCGATTCACAAGAGCGGTCCCGAATGAACCTGTTCCACCGGTAATTACTATGGTTTTATTTGTAAGCATATAGTGTTAATATTTGGAGGGAACATTTTATGCGTCCCCGTGTACCCTCTGTAAAGATAAAGAAAATGACTAATTTTACATAACTAAACTAAACAACCATGAAAGATTCCGGATACACACAAATTAACCCAAAGGCAATAGGGGATAATCTGATCAAACTAATTGCCGACGACTGGATGCTGGTTACCGCGGGAAGTAAAGAGAAGTTCAACACTATGACTGCAAATTGGGGCGGGGCAGGATATATATGGAACAAGCCTGTAGTGTTTGTCTTTATACGACCGGAAAGATATACTTTTGAATTTACAGAGAAGTTTGATTCCTTTACCCTCTCGTTTTTTGATGAAAAATATCAGGAAGCGCTGGATATTTGCGGTTCGGTTAGTGGCCGGGATAGCGACAAGGTTTCAGAGGCTTCACTCACACCGCTGTTTACAGAGTTGGGAAATCCGGCATTTGCCCAGGCAAGGCTTGTAATAGAGTGTAAAAAGCTATATGCCGACATGCTTAAAATGGACTCATTTATCAATAAGGAGCCGGTTTATACTCATTACAGTACAAAAGGTGGACTTCATAAAATGTACATTGCGGAGATTTTAAATGTGTGGATGAGGTAAATAATTGATTTAAATTAACATAGATGTCAACTAGTCAGGATTTCGCCGAATTTGTAACCGAACAGATGTCCGGAGCAGGAAACATCTCCAAAAGGAAGATGATGGGCGAATATGTCGTTTACTGTCAGGAAAAGGTAATAGCACTTATATGCGACAACAAACTATTTATTAAACCGACTGTAGCCGGAAGAAATTTTCTGGGAGTAGAGCTTGTTGAAGCGCCTCCCTATCCTGGGGCAAAAAACTTTTTTCTGATAGAAAATAAGCTGGAAGACAGAGATTTTCTGACGCAACTCATTAGTATAAGCTACCCTGAGCTGCCTGTACCTAAATTGAAGGTGAAAAAACAATAGAAAATCATTTTTCTGACTTCTCCAGTCGCTCTAATATTTTAATAATTAACTCATTCTGATTTTCCATATGCATCAGGATTGTTTCAATTTCCATTTCTGATTTTTGATTCATAGAGTATTCTTCCTCCGCATGGATTTCGGAATGTCTTGCCTGCAGGTTTTGCCCTATCAAAATTAATGGCATAAGACAAATCTGAATCATATTGGATATAAAAAGCCACAGAACAAATGCAGGAAAAGGGTCAAATCTTAGTTCCACCGGAGCCATGGTGTTCCAGCTAAGCCATATAGCTGTCCAGCTGAAAATGAGTATGAAAAAACCCATGCTGCCAACGTGGTTTGTTATCCATAGCGCAATTTTATTAATTACAGAGAGGTTTTCTTTGTTAAGATCATTTACATTTCGTATGGAGCCATGGCTCTTACGGATCTCTTCTATTGAGTGGAGGTGTGTATGTTTCATATTATAATAGAGATTATACGGTCGAATGCGTCGGAGTTGTGGTCTATGTAGTATCGGGCAGCATTTTGCAGTTTCTGTATGTTTTTGGCAGATGCATTGTCCATTCGGGTATCTGCAGTTAGCAGGGGAGGTTCTACACGAATGTAGCTGTCTGGAACACCCGATGCGGAGAAGAGCTGCTGGAGCTGGAAATCGACAGTTTCAGCAACAGATGCGGTAAGGATGTCAATGATTGGCTCCAGCCAGTTGAGGTAGCCATATTTGTGAGTCTTTTCCCAGAAGTAGGGTTTGATTACCTTGCCTGTACCTACAGAAACCATTACGTAGTTTGAAAAACCCTCTTCCGGCCAGAGCTTTACGGCCTCAACCAGTGCACACATAGAAGGGTTGTTAGCATAAACACCTCCATCTACGAGATGACGGCTGCTGTTGTCACGTGCGAAAATTCGGGCGGGTGAAAAATATGATGGCGCTGCAGATGTGGAACGGACAATGTCGCAAAGTTTATAGTCTGCCATAGAGCCATATTTTGATACATTGTACTTACTGAAAAGCAGCGCCTTACGTGTGCTTAGATCGTAAGCAGTAACAAGACAGTCCTTCAGCACTTCAGAGATATAGTGGTCACCCATTAACCTTTTTGAAAACTCATAAAGAGCATCCTCTGAGTACCTGCTCCTGAACACACCAAATCCGGAAGTCAGAAGTTGACTTAAAGATCTGTGAAACAGCACCGGCCCTAGCTCTAAATAGAAATCCAGAACCTGTTTTGCTGAGTACTTCGGTTTTAGGGACCCATTTTCTGCAGGAGTAAGATACAGACAGGTTATGATACCTCCGGTGGAGGTTCCTGCAAGAAGATCAAAACACTCAGCGATCCTGAAGCTCTCGTCAGACTTTATTGTCTGAAGCCTCTCCTCCAGGTGAGCAAGAATAGCAGCCGGCAGGATTCCTCTTATACCGCCGCCGTCCAATGAAAGAATCTTTTTCATCAGTTATTTACCCATTTAACTCAAATGTACAAATTATTTGAATCAATGTCAAAGTTGAGTCATTTTCCTTATAGATGGTATGAAGTTGGAAATGATGCCAATAAGTACAAGAACGAAACCGGATATAATAAATGTGTTAGATATACCTATACTATCAGCTATATACCCTGTCGCTATAAGACTGAACATTGCCGGAATCATAATCAGGCTGTTATGGATAGAAAATACTCTGCCAAGTACCGCAGAATCCAGGCTCATCTGCAGAAGCACTGTAAATGCTCCCCAGAAAATGGCTCCTGCTATGCCGCCAAATAAAGTGAAGCCGACAAAAAGATAAAAACCATTTGTGGGAAGAAATCCTGAGAAGACAAATGTGAATCCTAATATCACATACATTGCATTGATAAGCAATATTTTATTGAATTTGAACCTGGGAAGGCTCATTAACCCTCCTCCTAAAAGCATACCCACTCCCCAGGCAATCTCAACCATACTCATTTTATATGTGTCACCTGCAAAGTGACTAAGAGTCATAAGGGGAAACAATGTTGATACCGGTACCATTGCCAGACTTGCAAAGATTGTAAAGACAAACATCCACATCAGCCCCGGCCTGTTTAATATTTCGTGCAGACCCTGGTTCAATTCCGAAAAAAAACGTCTGAACTCTGCCTTTATTCCTGTAGAGGAGTCATCTTGTATATCTCCACCATCAGTCATCTCCCCTTCTTCAGAAGTTCCCTTTCCGGTAACTTTTCTGTCGCGAGGGTTTGGGATAACAACAAACATAAGCGACCCACAGGCAATCAAGGCACCAATTACATCAAACATCAACACCCACGTCATACTTAGTGTGCTTACGAATATTGCAGCAATTGCAGGTGCAGCTATCGTGCTTACAGAGAATATCATATTATTAACACCAGCTACTCGCATAAGTTCTGTAGCAGGTGCAAGTAACGGAACGGAGGCCTCCATGGCTGGCATGTGAAAGGCACTTCCAATTGATCGAAGCGCTAGTAATATATAAATCAAACCAATGTTGGTGGCTCCAAAGTAAAAAAGCACCGCCATCACCGATGTAAGAGCAGCAATATACAAATCAGCAACAATCATTGTTCTCTTTCTGTCCCACCTGTCAACAAGGACACCTGTAAATAAACCAAGTACAAGTTGGGGCAGGAGTGAGGCCAATGTGGCAAATGCCAGAACCTCTGCAGAACCTGTCTGCACGCTCAACCAGAAAATTACAGCAAAGCTGACAACAGAACTGCTCAGTGTAGAGAAGAGCTGCCCGGTCCAGATAATTGCAAATACACGTTTCCAGTTGGTCGTCATGGGAATTATTTATTGGTCAGAAAAATTTCGCATAGTTACAGATAATTTCAGAAAATCGGTCACTTACAACGTTATATACAAACTGTCGATATCCTTCAATATCATTTTACTTTTTATATAACATACAAACAGGCAGATTGTTGAACTCTGCCAGAGGGGTTAGTACTTCATTATAAATGAGAAATATACGTATTGGTCAACTAATCAGATATTTACTAACCACTTTGATAAAACTGTTAGCTAGTGCTTAAGTGTTTAATATAGAGCTAATTGCAAATAACTTCTTGGAAGTACTTCCAAGAAGTTATTAGCAATTTATTTAGATATAAGAAGTTAGCAAATTGTGAAAAATTTCGTTTAACAAAGGGGAAATTTCAACAGAGTCACTCCCCAATGATTTTCACAAGTACGCGTTTGCGGCGAAGTCCGTCAAATTCACCATAAAAGATCTGTTCCCAGGGGCCGAAATCCATCCGTCCGGCAGTGATTGCCACTACAACCTCCCGACCCATCACCTGTCTTTTAAGGTGTGCGTCGGCATTGTCTTCGAATCCATTATGACGGTATTGTGAATGGGGTTTTTCGGGTGCTAACTTTTCCAGCCACTGCTCAAAATCTGAATGCAGGCCACTTTCATCGTCATTTATGAATACACTGGAAGTGATATGCATTGCATTACAAAGAAGAAGACCCTCTTTTATTCCGCTCTCTCTCAGACAATCATCAATCTGCCTTGTAATGTTAATGAATTCTCTTCGTTTTCGCGTTTCAAACCAAAGCTCTTTTCGGTATGTTTTCATATAATGATTTTGTGCGTCCCCATATACCCTCTTAGTAGCGGTAGTGGTCTGGTTTATATGGTCCGTTAATGGAGATTCCAAGGTATGCCGATTGTTCTGGCGTGAGAATGGTCAGTTTAACGCCTAGTTGTTCCAGGTGCAGGCGGGCAACCTCTTCATCCAGATCTTTTGGCAGGCGATATACACTAACCTCATACTTCTTGTTCCATAACTCCATCTGAGCAAGTGTCTGATTTGTAAACGAGTTGCTCATTACAAATGATGGGTGACCGGTAGCACAACCCAGGTTTACAAGACGACCCTCTGCAAGCATGAAGATAGAGTGACCATCGGGATATGTGTATTTGTCCACTTGTGGTTTGATGTTGAGTTTTTTGATACCCGGCCATTTTTCAAGCTTGGCTACCTGTATCTCGTCATCGAAATGTCCTATGTTACATACGATTGCCTGATCTTTCATTTTTGCCATGTGCTCGGCGGTTATTATATCTTTGTTACCTGTGGTTGTAACATAGATATTCCCTTCGCAAAGCGCATCTTCCATAGTTTTTACCTCGAAGCCCTCCATTGCTGCCTGTAATGCACATATAGGGTCAATTTCCGTCACAATCACACGTGCGCCATAACTGTGCATAGAACGGGCGCAACCCTTTCCTACGTCGCCATAACCAGCCACAACAACCACCTTGCCGGCAATCATTACATCGGTGGCACGTTTGATACCGTCGGCCAGAGATTCGCGGCAGCCATATAAGTTGTCAAACTTAGATTTTGTAACAGAGTCATTTACGTTAAATGCAGGGAAAAGCAGTTTGCCTTGCTCAAGCATTTGATAAAGCCTGTGAACACCTGTTGTGGTCTCTTCCGACACACCTTTTACTTCAGGAGCCTGACGGTGCCAGCGGGTTGAGTCGGATGCAAGTATCTTTTTCAAAATTTTATTAAGTTCTATCTCATCAGGGGTGTCGGCCTTTGCATCAAGGACCGCAGGATTATTTTCTGCTTCATATCCGCGGTGCATCATCATTGTGGCATCGCCGCCATCATCAACGATAAGTGTGGGCCCCTGTCCGTTTCCAAAATCAAGGGCGCGCTCTGTACACCACCAGTATTCTTCAAGAGATTCACCCTTCCAGGCAAAAACAGGAGTACCGGCGGCGGCAATAGCAGCAGCAGCATGGTCCTGGGTTGAGAAGATGTTGCAACTGCACCAGCGTACCTTTGCACCAAGCTCAACAAGTGTTTCAATCAGGACAGCAGTCTGAATTGTCATGTGCAGTGAACCCATAATGCGGGCACCGCTTAGAGGTTTTTTGGAACCGTATTTTTTGCGCAGAGACATAAGTCCCGGCATCTCTTTTTCTGCAATTTCTATCTCTTTGCGTCCAAAAGCCGACAGATTTATGTCTGCAACTTTGTATTCTGTGGATGTGTTCATATTTTAATGTGCTTATGGGTTAATGTGCTAATGTGCTAATTTGCTAATGTGCTAATTAAAAGGAGGCTTTTACGATGCGGGCGATATTGTCGGAACGGCCCAGAGTATAGTAGTGAATACCCGGAACTCCCTTCTGAATCAACTCCTTCGACTGCATTGTTGTCCACTCAATACCAACTTCCCTGGCCTCCTGATCCGTTTTGCATTTCTGCACAGCAGCAACAAGATCACTGGGAAAATCAATATGGAATGTCTGAGGAAGCAGATTTATGTCATTCAAGGCAGAAATAGGTTTTATCCCTGCAATGACTGGAACATTAATTCCGGCTTTCTTGCATTCATCCCTGAATCTGAAGAACTTTTCATTGTCAAAAAACATCTGAGTGACAATATAGTTTGCCCCGGCATCAACTTTTTTCTTAAGATTATCCATATCTATTTGCAGATTAGGAGCTTCAAAATGTTTTTCCGGATAACCGGCGACACCTATACAGAAGGAAGATGGAGATACATTAACGAGAGATGGCTCAAGATACTGACCATTATTCATGTTTACAATCTGCGTGATAAGGTCCGATGCATGAGCATGTCCATCCTTTTCCGGAACAAATGAACGGGTACCTCTCACAGGGTCACCTCTGAGTGCCAGAACATCGTCTATTCCAAGAAAATTCATCTCAATAAGTGCATTTTCAGTCTCCTCCTTTGAAAAGCCTCCGCAAAGCACATGAGGAACCACCGTAATATTGTATTTATATTTTACTGCTGCTGCAAGAGCAATGGTTCCGGGGCGAACTCTTGTGAGCCTCTTCTCCACAAGTCCGTCAGGTCTTTCTCGATACGATGTTTCGTTACGGTGAGAAGTAAAATTAATATAAGCCGGACTAAACTCGACAAGCCTGTCTATTGCAGCATAAATCTTTTCGATACTATGCCCCTTAAGCGGTGGAAGCAGTTCAAATGTGAAAAGCGGCCCTTTTGCATTTTTTATTTTGTCTATTACACTCATTATCTGTGTTTCTTATCTTTTATTTTCTGTTTCTGATATTTAATTGCTGATTTACAGATTTGGGGCAAGCCATCGTGCCGCCTCTTCTAAAGTCATCTTCTTCCTTTCTGCATAATCTTTAAGCTGGTCCTGACCAATTTTGCCAATATTGAAATATGATGATGCCGGGTGAGAAAAGAAATATCCGCTAACCGATGCAGCAGGAAACATTGTGAAATTTTCTGTCAGCTCCACTCCAATCCTTTTTTCGGCCTGAAGCACGTCAAAAAGAATCCTTTTTTCAGTATGGTCCGGGCAAGCAGGATAACCAGGAGCCGGTCGGATGCCTCTGTATTTAGCGGAGAGCATCTGCTCAAGAGAGAGTTTCTCTTCAGGGGAGTATCCCCAGAACTCTTTGCGGACCTTTTCGTGAAGCCATTCAGCTGCAGCTTCGGCCAGACGGTCGGTAAGGATTCGTATCATTATGGAAGCGTAATCATCTTCATGATAATGAGCGAATTTATTTGCATCAATATCTGCAGTTACAACAAAAAGACCAATATTGTCGGTCTGGCCATTCTTGTTCCCATGACCTTGCTTTTCAGTCTGGTCAACTACACTGGCCGGAGCCACAAAATCTGCCAGAGAGAGATTTGGAACCCCACTCTCCTTAAGTTCCTGATTTCTCAGGAAATGGAATGTGGTGGCAACCTCTTTATTTACAGAATTATCGGAATAAACGATAACGTCATCACCCACAGATTCAGCAGGAAATAGCCCGAAGACAGCTTTTGCAGTAAGTAACTTTTTCTCGATAATCTCATTCAGGTAAAGTTGTGCATCGTCGAAAAGCTTTTTGGCTTCATGACCCTTTACAGGATCATTGAAAATTGCGGGGTATTTACCGGAAACCTTCCATGCAAAGAAGAAGAATGTCCAGTCTATATAATTGCAAAGCTCCTTTAGATCAATGTCATGCATTTCATGGATTCCCGGTTTCAACGGCTTAGGAAGATAACCGGTGTTCCAACCTGAATTGGTGTCCCATTCGGATACCAACTTGTTTTTTCTTGCATCTGCAATGGATAGCAGGTTCTTTTCCACCTGACGCGAGTTGTGGTCAGAACTTAATTTTCTGTATTTCTCTGCCACAGCAGCCACATATTTACTGTTATCCTCCTGACTGAGTGCAGAGAGAACCCCGGCAGCCTTTGAGGCATCTTTTACATGGATGACTGCATTTGAATATGTTGGCGCTATCTTTACTGCTGCGTGTATCTCCGATGTTGTAGCTCCGCCTACAAGCAGTGGAATTGTAATATGTCTGCGTTGCATCTCCGATGCTACATGTACCATCTCTTCAAGTGAAGGGGTAATCAGTCCGCTCAATCCTATGAAATCTACCTTCTCCCTTACAGCTGTGTCAATAATCTTCTCTGCAGGAACCATAACTCCAAGATCTATAATCTCATAGTTGTTGCACGACAACACTACTCCAACGATATTCTTGCCTATGTCGTGGACATCACCCTTTACAGTTGCCAGCAACAGTTTGCCTGCACTCTTCTTCTCCTCGCCTTCACTCTCAAGTTCAATATAAGGGGCAAGTTTTGAAACAGCTTTCTTCATCACCCGTGCACTTTTAACAACCTGGGGTAGAAACATCTTGCCTGAACCGAAAAGATCACCCACCTCGTTCATTCCTCCCATCAAAGGACCTTCAATCAGTTCAATAGACCTTCTGAATAGCCCTCTTGCCTCCTCTACGTCCTGTTCGATATATTCATCCAGACCCCTTATAAGTGAGTGCTTTATTCTTTCAATCACAGGCAATGACCTCCATTCGTCGGTCTTCTCCTCCTTTTTCCCTTCATTTTGTATACCCTCGGCAAACTTAACCAGACGCTCGGTAGCATCCTTGCGACGGTTAAGAACCACATCCTCTGTAAGTAACAAAAGATCTGCAGGTATCTCGGAATAAACCTGAAGCATCCCCGGGTTCACTATACCCATATCCAAACCGGCCTTTATGGCGTGATAAAGGAAAACAGAATGAATGGCCTCGCGCACCTTGTCTGTACCTCTGAATGAAAATGAGAGGTTGCTTATTCCACCGCTAATCTTAGCGTGGGGCAGGTTTTTCTTGATCCATTCTGTTGCACGTATAAAGTTGACAGCGTAGTTGTTATGCTCTTCTATGCCAGTTGCAATGGCAAGCACGTTGGGGTCAAAAATTATATCTTCCGGTGGAAATCCTATTTTATCTACCAAAAGTCTGTATGACCTCTCCGCAAGCTTTATCCGCCTTTCGTATGTATCGGCTTGCCCATCTTCATCAAACAACATTACAACCGCAGCAGCTCCGTATTTTCTGATTTTTCGGGCGTGATCGAGGAATACCTCTTCGCCCTCCTTAAGGCTTATAGAATTTACAACCGACTTTCCCTGAATACATTTGAGTGCAGGTTCAATGACACTCCATTTAGAGGAGTCTATCATAAGCGGAAGTTTTGAGATGTCCGGCTCGGCCATAATAAGATTCACAAACTTAACCATCGCTTTTTCCGAATCAAGCATCGCCTCATCCATGCAGATGTCTATAATCTGGGCACCACCCTCTACCTGATCCCTGGCAATCGCAAGCGCCTCGCCGTATTTTTCCTCCCGGATGAGCCTTGCAAACTTTTTGGAACCCGACACATTTGTCCTTTCTCCGACATTTACAAAATTCGTTTCAGGAGCAATTGTCAGCGTTTCAAGCCCACTAAGCTTTGTGTATCTTTCTAAAACCGGTTTTACCCTCGGTTTGTAATTCTTTGCTTTTTCGGCTATCTTTTTGATATGCAACGGAGTAGTTCCGCAACAGCCGCCAATGATATTCACCCAGCCCTCCTTCATGAACTCCTCTGTAATTGAGGCCATGAACTCTGCTGACTGGTCATATTCTCCAAACTGGTTGGGCAGACCGGCATTTGGATGGGCCGACACATAAAAACATGATTTCGCCGACAACTCTTGGATGAACGGTCTAAGTTGTTCGGCTCCTAAAGCGCAGTTAAGACCTATACTGAACAGCGGGAAATGAGAAACTGACACCAGAAATGCCTCTAAGGTCTGCCCGGTGAGGGTTCTCCCGCTGGCATCTGTAATAGTACCAGACACCATTACAGGTATTCTGACACCTCTCTCTTCAAAAACAGAATCAATGGCAAATAGTGCCGCTTTGGCATTTAGTACGTCGAATATGGTCTCTACCAACAATATATCAACTCCACCATCCATCAATCCCCTTGTCTGTTCAGAATAAGCATCTACCAGTTCATCAAAAGTCACAGCTCTTGCACCCGGATCATTTACATCCGACGACATAGAAGCCGTCCTGTTTGTTGGTCCCAGAGTTCCGGCAATGAAGTGTGGCTTGCTGTAGTTACTGCCACTTCTGTCACGACTATCATCACTTTTGTTGTTTACGTCTTTATTGTCAGCCTCATACAGAGCGATTGCTGCCGCAGCCACTTGCGCCGATTCAAAATTCAAAGTATAAACCAGCTCCTCCATGCCATAGTCGGCCATGGATATCCTGTTGGAATTAAATGTGTTGGTTGTTATTATGTCAGCTCCTGCCTCAAGGTACTCCATATGAATGGCCTTG
>CAZREC010000027.1:0-28259 GCA_964599025.1 uncultured Muribaculaceae bacterium
CGATTGGAGTTTATAGCAAAATTTATATAAAATTCAGCAACTATGAAAAGACGGGATTTTTTTAAACTTGTCTCTATCGGTGGTGCCAGTCTGGCAATCAATCCGGTAATAAAGGCAGCCGAATCTACAGGATTTCTGGCTCAGGAGGTGAAACCAGAAACAAATATCAAAGATGCACTTTCAGTTCCCAGAACAAAGAATTCAATGCCCGGACTCTATCCCGGCAAGGTAGTAAAATGTATGCATGACAAACCTGTCGTTGACGGGATCCCATCTGAGGAGTCTGCCTATAAGATGCTCAGGGAGGGGATGCTGAGTCTGACCAACCAGAAGAGCCTCAAAAAGGCATGGAGGAAATTTGTCTCTCCAAAAGACATTATTGGCTTGAAGGTAAATCCTGTTGCCGGTAAACCACTCACAACATCTCATGCGGTTACAAGATCTGTAATAAAGCAACTTGAGGAGGCCGGGATCCCGCGCGAAAACATAGTAATATGGGACAGACGGGAGATGCAGCTTACAGAGACCGGTTATACAAAAGAGAATTACCCGGGAATAACAATTACAGGTACAGAGTGTCAGGACGAAAAAGGGGGTTATTACGGCAACGATGGTAAGCTTTATGCAGAAGAGAGGGTAGACAAAAATCAGTTCTTCTATGCCGATGTCGTAGGTGAGTACGATGCCTACACAATCCCGTTCATGGTTAACGGAGGCAAGGAGTCTTACTTCACAAAGATTGTAACAGAGAAGGTCACAAAAATCATAAATCTGCCTATTCTGAAAAATGCCGGGCCCACTACTACACTTTGTCTTAAAAACCTTGCTTATGGCTCTGTTACAAACACAGGCAGGCTCCATAAGAATTTATGGCACGAGACATCGGCCTATGTATGTGCCTTTGCTCCTCTCAGGGACAAGGTAGTTCTGAATATAGCAGACGGACTGATAGGCTGCTTCGACGGAGGACCTGGTGCAAATCCTCAGTTTATATGCAATTACAATATGCTGCTGATAGGTACAGATCCTGTGGCCGTGGACAGGATAGGGCATGAAGTGGTTGTGAAGAAGAGGATAGACGAAGGAATTCAAAAAGTTGACAAACCGACTGCTTCCAGATTCATTGACCTTGCACAGGAACTAAAACTTGGAACAGGCGACAGAGATAAAATTATTGTGACAGATCTCAATTGCTCCTGACAGATTACAGATATTATGAAGAAAAGTCTAATACTCATTCTGGCACTTTGTTCTTTATCATGCTTTACCGCAATAGCACAGACATCTGATGAAATTACAGTGGTACGTGAGAGAAATTTCAAGGGGGCGGCTCTGTACGGTTTTATGAACGGAGGGAGCGACCTTTACCTTGAATACGGGTTTCGCGATCTGAGGGCATTAGAGGTTAAATACAAGGGGCAGGATTACAATATTGAGATATATTCAATGCCTTCGGCAGAAGATGCGTTTGGTATCTATTCACAACATACATTCAGATGCATGACAGCGGACACCCTCGGTTTTTATAATTGCCTCTCAAAATTCCAGCTTCAGGCACCTGTAGGAGATAAATATATCTCAATAGTTTTTGGTTCAACTTCAAGAGATTTGCAGGAGGGGGCAAGAGAATTGCTGAAACACTACTCGGCCATTGAAAACATTACTGCTGACTCACTCAGAAAGGTTGTGATTCCTGACCAGTTTAAAGAGTTTGAAGGACGGATATCCGGAAAATTAAAATTTATGAGAGGCCCCCTGGCCGTATCTAATGTAGATTCAAATCTTGAGACTTTACTCAAAAACATATCAAACTATAAGGTATGGTACCTCAAATACGGAAATCAGGGAGAAAACCGGGTTTTATTGTTGTTTTTTGATATAAATGACAAAGAGGTGATAAAAACAAGATTATCAGCAAATACTATACTTTCAGAAGGAAATGATTATATATTCTTTGGATTTTAATCATTTTTTTATACTTTTGTGATTGTCCAAAAATAAGTTATCGTGGGAACTAAGAGGACTCTATTTTCTGTATTTGCGCTATCCATATACCTCACTACAATTATAGGTGTTGGAAGGTACTCCTGTCATTGCGACCACGCTTCTCAAATATCTGTTCTTGGTATTAAAACAGAGTGTTCATGTGTTAAGGAGATCCATAAAAAGGACCCGAACCATCATTGCGTATGCGGGGCTCATCTGGAAACCAAGCAACCCAAAAAGGATGATTGTTGCTCACTTAAGTATTTCGTATTGAGCACCGACCACTATTCTGCAAATGGATGTTTTACAATTTTGATAGATAATTCTCCGGTAGTTATGGCTCCGGATGTGCAGAGAATTTTTTTACTGTCGGTTGTCCCTCCGAAAATCAAGACATTTCAGGCCCTGTTCCATCGTGGCAGGGAATCTTTATTTGAAAAGAATCAGCAACTTATTTTATGATTTTATATGTGAGATGAAATCCTCGTCTCACTGCTCTGATTTTATATTTTCCTGATCGGCAGATTAGCGGAAATTGTATTATTATATACGTACACTAAAACAATTCACCATTAAAATGAAATTATTAAAAATTAGCCTGATAACAGCACTATCATTCAGTTTCTCAGTTACCACACTATTTGCGGGGCCGGTAAAAAGAGGCGTTGCAATAGTTGTCGATAAGACGACTTACCAAAATTGCCGTGTCTCAATTGATGCATATTCAAATTCAATTATAAAGGAGGGATTAAATCCCGTAGTGATAGTTGACAAGTGGGGAGTTCCGGATTCAATAAAAACAGCTCTTTTCAATTTATATAAAAACAACAATCTTGAAGGCGCTGTCTTTATCGGAGACATACCTGTTCCAATGATAAGAGACGCACATCACCTCTCCACAGCCTTTAAGATGGACCCCAAAAGAGCATGGACAGACTCTTCCATACCGTCGGACAGATATTATGACGACTTTGACCTTAAGTTCAACTATATAAAGAGGGATTCAATTACTCCTCTTTACCACTACTATTCACTTGCTTATGACGGCCCGCAGACAATACATTGCGATATATACAGCGCAAGGATAAAGGCTCCGGCAACTCCGGGCAAGACAAAGTATCAGCTTATCTCTGAATATCTTTTAAAGGCGGCAAAAGAAAAAGAGAACAGACGGGCAATGAGCCAGATAAGTTACTTTGCCGGTCATGGGTACAACTCAGACTGTATGGTAGCAAGAATTGATGAGAAATATGCCTTGATGGAGCAGTTCCCTTTTCTTAATAATCCTCAAAGGTCCATAAACTATATCAACTATACATATGATGATAATGTAAAGTACAGACTTCTGGCAGAGCTTGCCAGAAAAGATCTTGACCTGGCAATTTTGCATCATCACGGATCGGAGGACGGGCAGATGATGAATGGTTCTCCTATATCTTCAAGCACACAAGTCTGGCTGGATCAGTCTAAGAAGTTCTTCAGGGGAAAAATCCGCGGGTCAAAGGATACAACTGCATCAAAACAATATTACATTGATAATTATGGTGTTCCGGCTTCCTGGGTAAACGATGCTTTTAAACCGGAAGTGATGCTGAAGGACAGTCTGGAAGATGCAGCTTTAGACATTAATATTCCGGATCTTTACGGATATGAATCAGGTGCAAAGGTTATACTTTTTGATGCATGTTTCAACGGTTCTTTCCATCTTGACGACTATATAAGCGGGCACTACATTTTCAATCCGGGGTCCACAATTGTTGTAAAGGCCAATTCTGTAAATACACTACAGGATACATGGACAAACCAGCTTGTTGGCTTGCTTAACCTGGGAGTATCTGTGGGTAACTGGGCAAAGGGTCAGATGACTCTTGAATCTCATCTTATTGGTGACCCTACCTGTCAGTTTACAAGCAGTTCAAATGCTAAACTTGACCTGAACGAGGCAATGACAATTAAAAAAGGAGATGTCAGGTTCTGGAGGAAGCAAATCAATAACCCGAACTCCGAGATTAAATCTCTGGCTATGAAGATGCTTTATGAAAATAATGCCATCACTACAGATGAATTGCTCTCAATTCAGAAAGATGAGAAAAGGGCAACTGTAAGACTTCAGGCCTTTAACCTGATAAAGAATTCTGCAGATGACAATCTTGTAAGCGCAATAAGAGTTGGAATGTATGACAACTACGAGCTTCTCAGAAGACTAAGTTCACTTTATGCCGGCATGAATGGTTCCCCACTGCTTATTGATGATATTTTCACCCTAAGGTTCCAGCCGGGTGTGACAAAACGTGTAGAGTTCCAGCTTAAAGGAGCAGGTGAAATTTATAAGTTGGAAGATGCTATTGCAGCTTTTGAGAGAGCAATGAAGGGCAAACAGGGCAGATGGTACCAGGAGGAAGCCAAAGAGTTAGACAGGATGAAGTATACTCTGGAAAACGGAGAGAAGGAGTTTAAGGATCTTCTTGACCCTAAGGTTGCTGCAAAAGCAAAAAGATTTACAATATCGGCATTAAGGAACAGCTGTCAGGCTTCACATCTCGATATTCTGTTCAAATATTATACAGGACTGGATGCACAGGACCAGAAATGGGCACTGATAGAAGCATTCGGATGGTACAAATACTCTTACAGAAAGAGTGAAATAATAAAATTCTGTGAGGACCAGCTAAAAGCGGAGAAGGATGAAGTGATAAGGAAAGAGTTGGTAAAAACTTTAAACAGACTTAAATAAACTAACCCAAATATCACAACTAATCCAAATTAATTTTACAACTATGAAGAAACCCAAAATTCGAATTGTTTTTGCGTTGTTTCTCCTGTCTTGCCTGACTGTGCAATTAAATGCACAATCTGCCGCGAACAGCAACTTCGCATCCTTGAAGGGTGTTGTCACTGAGAAAGGATCTCAAGGGACACCTGTAGAATTTGCTACAGTACAGGTGTTACCACAAGGTGCGGTGACAACTACAAGCTCAAAGGGGGAATTCTCCTTCCCAAGACTCGCTCCGGGAAAGGTAAGTATCAGAATTCAGTTTCTCGGAATGGAGAATCTGGATACTACAATAATTCTTTCGGCCGGTAAGGCAACTGAAGTGAAATTTCAGATGAATTACAGCACGTTCAGACTAAACGAAGTTTCGGTAGTGGCACAGGAGAGCAAGGCCGGACAAGCCACAGCCTCCAATATTTCAAGACAGGCAATGGATCACCTTCAGGCCAGCTCTGTCTCTGATCTTCTTCAGCTTTTGCCGGGCGGTCAGATAGCCAACCCTGACCTCAGTATTGCAAGATCATTCAATATCAGGAATATTTCAGGTTCTGTAGGTAAAAGCGGTACTGCAGGTACAGAGATGAACTCTTTGGGAACTGCAATTTATATTGATGGGGCACCGCTTTCAAACAATGCAAACCTCCAGACACTCTCTCCTGCAATTTCAGGTTCGGGAGGTGTTGTAGGTGGAGGAACTTCTCCAAATTCAGGAATTGACCTCAGAACTCTCTCTACAGATAATATTGAATCGGTAGAAGTTATTCGTGGGATACCTTCTGTTGAGTATGGTGACCTTACTTCAGGCGCTGTTATTATCAGATCTAAAGCAGGAAAGGAGCCATTGAGCATTCGCATCAAAACCGACCCTAGGATTTATCAGGTATCTGCCGGAAAGGGTTTCAGTCTGGGACAAAAAGCAGGTAGTCTTAATGTAAGTGGTGATTACGCATATAGTGTGTCTGAACCCACTGAATCATATGCCTATTATCAAAGAGCAACAGCAAAGCTATTGTATTCAAATCTGTTCAGTAACTGGTCTACAAATACATCTTTCGATTTTTCACTGGGAAAAGATACCCGTGAAAAGAATCCGGACGATGCAAGGAGCCAACTAGCCACAGGTCCAAAGGATGTAGGGATAAGATTAAACAGCAACGGAACATTAAATATTGATAAAGGTTGGTTGAATAATATCAAATACACATTGTCAGGAAGTTATACTGACAAACACTCATATAGTGAAGAGCTTCTTGGTAATGCATTTGCCGCATATTCAATGTCCAGAACAGACGGAGCGGTTCTTAGCAACAGACCAAATCAGAGAGTATATGATGCAACAGGCAGGGAACTAACAAACATTCCTCCGGGAGAGGCCAGCTACTATGCTACTTATCTTCCTAATGAATACTTCAGCAGATATGACATTTATGGTAAGGAGGTAAACATTTTTGCCAAAGTGAATGCCACTTTTGCCAAGAAGATGGGTAATGTTAACAACAGAATCGTTCTTGGTGTAGATTTCAGGACAGATGGAAACCTGGGAGAGGGGAAGGTTTATGATATCAAGAATCCTCCTCAAAGAAATTTAAGTAGTGAGAACTCTTCACCAAGACCAAGAAAATATTCAGATATTCCTTTTGTAACCCAGCTTGGTATTTATGCTGAAGAGAACTTCAACTGGACAATGGGAGAGAGAGAAGTGACACTTCAAGCTGGAGCAAGGTACGACATGGTTTCTGGAAAGAGCATACTAACCCCAAGGTTAAATGCATCAATCGATATTATTCCTCAAAAAATGTCCCTGAGAGGAGGTTATGGTATAGCAGCAAAAGCGCCAACATCACTATATCTCAATCCCGAGAATGCTTACTTCGATTTTGTCCACTTCAACAACCTTAATAGCTCATCAGTACCGGCTGCAGAACAACTTCTGCTGGCAACTACAAAAATTTACAATACTGAAAACAATAACCTGAAGATTGCATCCAATGAGAAAAGCGAAATAGGTATCGACTTTAAATGGAAAAAGATGCGTTTTTCCGTTACTGCTTTCAATGAAAACCTTAAGAATGGCTATAATATGAGTAGTGTTTACAGAACATTTAACTATGTACAATATCAGATAGCCACAGCAACTCCCGGAACTATTCCTACATTGACAGAAAAGAGTACAAGCAAGGTTTTTGTAAGATACTCCTCTCCCTCAAACACAAAAAAATCTCATAACAGAGGTATTGAGTTTGACTTCGATCTGGGACGTTTTGATGCAATCCGTACCTCATTCGTACTTAACGGTGCATATATCAGATCTACTAACTGGGATGATGCATATACATACAGTACCCAAAAAAACCTGAACAATCTTGAACGTAATATTGGTATATATGAAATTGGAAATACCAAAGAGGAGAGAGAGAGGTTCAATACAACATTAAGGGCAACACATAATATACCTTCCATAGGTTTTGTTATAACCCTGACAGCTCAGGTTAATTGGATATACAATGAATGGGATAATATTGGGAATGACTCTTTGATAGTCAAATATATATCTTACGAAGACGGATTGATGAAGAACATACCTGCAGGTGTTGACGTCAAGACAGATCCAAGATTCTCATATCTTCTTGAAAGTAAAAGTTCCAGAAGGTTCATTGCCGAGTCATGGTTCCCGACTGTCCTGTTTAATATCCATATTACAAAGGAGATAGGAAACATGTTAAGAGCATCCTTCTTTGCCAACAATATGTTCCAGAGCAAACCGCTCTATGAAAGCAAAAAAACTCCCGGGTCATTTACGGTAATTAATGAAAAGACGCCTCTGTTCTTTGGATTCGAAATGGCGATAACTATTAAGTAATAAAAAAGATGATTACAATGAAAAATATAATAAAAATATTTACAGGAATGCTCTTGTCCCTCTATCTGCTCACTTCGTGTGAACAGTTTAAGGAGGCCAACAGCGCCAAGGATGTGCAATCACTCAACGCTGTAGTTAAAGTGAGTCTGAATATCGGGAACGCTCCTGCACCTACCTCGTTTAATATAAGACTAGTAAACTATGCTGAGAGGTACGAGATAAATACTACCGTAAGTGCCACAGGTTCCGTAAATGTTGGCAACATTATCCCCGGTATTTATACTGTAACTGCATCTGCTGAGATGAACTACAATGGATTTACATACAACTACAGCGGAAATGCTGTTAACGTAGATATAGTATCAAATAACAAACAGGTGACATTGAATGTTGGTGCGTCAAAATCTGGTGCCCTGATTATGAAGGAGATCTATTATTGTGGTTCAAAAACTCCAACAGGGGGTTCGTATTTCAGGGATCAGTTCTATGAGATCTACAACAACAGTGAGGTTGTTCAGAATGTAAGAGGTCTGTGCATTGCATTACTCAATCCGAATACTGCAACAGCGAACCTTCCTGTATGGCCCGGTGAAGATGCTGCAAAATTTGTCTATGCATCTGCAATCTGGCAGGTTCCTAAGGATAAAGATTATCTGCTGAATCCAGGGGAGTCTATAATTATTGCCCAAATGGCCGACGACCACAAAAAGAGCAATCTTAACCCTACTTCGCCAGTAAACCTGTTAAGCGCAGAATTCGAAACATTCATCAATGCAACATCGTTAATAAGCGATAACCCTGCAATCAATATGGTTATGGCATTCTTGCCTGTCGTTCCTCCACAATGGCTCACAACAGTGTTCGGAGGTGCATTTGTTATATATCTGCCTTCTGAACCTGTTGTTCCTACCAATTTTGTAAGTCCAGTGGGAAGGACAGACAAAAACTACAAAATCAGCATAGATGAGGTGATTGACGCAGTTGAACTTGTGGGTAATGCCAATCAGGTACAGCTTAAGAGGGTTCCTGCAGTACTTGATGCAGGAGCAGCAACTGTAGGTGGCACATATCTATCTAAGAGTGTTTCTAGAAAAATCAAAACCACACTAGCCGACGGAAGAGTCATCTATTTCGACACCAACAACAGTTCCGATGACTTTGAAGTTGTCGATCCTATGATCAGAAGAAATGGCGCTAAGGCTCCGTCATGGAACACTTGGAAATAATGGTTAATAACTACAACATTAAAGCAATGAGAAAATTAAAAAATTTATATTGGGCTGGAATAGTAGTATTAACTATGCTGCTTTCCCAAAAAATTGTGGCCCAGGATGCGAAAGCAAAGAGTACCAATCCTGCTGCAATTGAACTGATAAAGGCAAAATCCTTATGGTTCAACACAAATAACAGCGCTGGACTCACACTGGACAAAATGTACAACTTTAACAACCTTCTGTTTGATTATAAACTTAAGAGTGGTGATTTTAAAAGAAAATCCGAAGGTGCTGACGAAAGACTTTTCGGAGTTTCCACAGAGGGTGGGCTCAACCTCGGTGGAGGTTACGTTTGGGGTAAGTTCTCTTACAATAACGAAAGGCAGACAGGAACCCTGTACAACACAACCATGCTTGATCCTACCAGGGGAATTCCTTTCTATACCGTTGATAAAAACCTGAGTGATTGGGTAAAGCAGGATTACAATCTTTATATGAAGGCTGCTAGCAAACCAATCTGGGACATGTTTCTTTTTGGTATAGAGGCCCAGTACAATACAAAGACCGGAGCTAAACAGATAGACCCACGTTCTGAGACAAATTTCTACACAATCGATGTTAAACCTGGTGTTGTTGCAACATTTAACAATCATGTTTTGGGGTTGAATCTGGTTTATGAAAGACTCAATCAGGAGTCGAGGACAACAAACAGTAACAATCAGGCTAATCAGGATGTGTTTGTAATGAAAGGTCTGGGCAATTTTTATACTGCTGTCGTGGGTGGTTTGCAATCACTTGGTAAGTTTATCTATAATGGTAATAAAGTTGGTGGTGGAGTGCAATACTCTTTCTCAGGTGAGAAGATGCAACTGCTTTTAGATGGTAAGTATTCATTCAGGGTAGAGGATGTAATAAGCACTCCAACAAAACCTAAAAAAGAGGGTTCTGTTAAGGAGAACAACTACGGGGCAAACCTTCAGCTGCTTCTGACAGGAAAAGATCTTAGCAGGCTTGAATTGTCATATTCAAATAACGAAATTGGCGGAATTGAGTATGTTCAGGTAATTGACCCCAATTTTGAGGTTCAGCGCTGGGTAACTACCTATAAAAGCGTAAGATCGACATTCACTCAGACCGACATGGCCCTTAAGTATGATTTCTTCAGAGGCAACAACTTTGACTACAAATGGAGAGCCGGTGTTTTGGTGAACTACAGGAATTGTGACGATATCTATATTATGCCCGCTTCGGACATGAAAATAGAGGATCTGATTCTGGGAGTAAATGCCAAGGCTAACCTGAATCTTGGTAAATCGGGAAGACTTCTTGCAGGTATATCATTCAACTACAAGAACAACATGAACGGTTCATACAATTATGGAGGGGCCGATCCTACATCCCATATTATCACTGCCTACATGACACCCGATTTTGAATATCTCAAACTTAGCTACATGAAGATAGGCGGGGAACTGTCTCTATTTACAAACATAAGCAAGAGCGGACGTTCCGGCATGTTTATAAAAGCTGCGGTTGACTATTACAAACCGGTTGACAGCGACAATAACAGAGTTCTCACAAACGTTGGAGTCGGCTTTACCTTCTAAAGTAAATACATAAAGATGATTAGAAAGATATTATTTTTTCTAATGGCATCTACTCTCTCTCTGCTCACCTCACTTGAGGCGGCAGAGAGGAGTTTTGCCATTATTGTGGACATTGATACTTACAAGGCCTGCAAAACTGAGATTGATTCTTATAAAATGCTTCTTCAGAAGGAGGGGATGAATGCCTTTGTGCTGGACAAGCAATGGAGCAATCCGCAGCAGGTGAAAGACGAACTTGTTTCCAGATTTAAAGACTCGGGGCTGGAAGGAGCAATTTTCATTGGGCAGGTACCCATAGCAATGATTCAGGATGCTCAGCACTTTACATCGGCATTCAAGATGGATCAGGAGAAATACCCTATGAGCCAGTCATCTGTTCCTTCAGACAGGTTCTACGACGATTTTGACCTTAAGTTTGATTATCTGTCACAAGATAAAGAGAACAAGCTTTTTTACTACTACTCGCTAAGATGGGACTCTCCTCAGAAAATATCGTGTGATATCTACTCCGGAAGGTTAAAGCCAACCAGAAAAGGGGAGGAGGGTTATACGCAGATACGTGATTATTTCAAGAAGCTTCTTGCAGAGAGGGCAACTGGAAATAAAATGGATGTACTTGTGTCCTACACAGGTGAAGGGTCATTCTCAAATAGTCTTACAGCGTGGAAAGAGGAGGGGACGACACTTCGTGAGCAGTTTCCTCAGGCATTCTCTACAGCAAACTCATCCAAGTTTCTGATGTTTCACATGTATCCATATATGAAACAATCAGTTATAGAAGAGCTGAGAAGAGAGGATGTGGACCTGATGTTGTTTCACGAACATGGTGTGCCAGAAAGACAATACCTTACAGGTATTCCTTTGAGCAAAGGGCCGGACGCTAATATAGAAGCGGCAAGAAGACTGTTCAGGGATCGTTTGAGAAAGGAGATTCAGAAGAAGGGCGATACTGAAATGCTCAAAAAATCCTGGATGAACTACTATAAGATAGACTCAACATGGTTTGCAGGGGTATCTGACCCGGTTCAGATCAAGAAAGATTCGCTTGACGACATAAACATGGGAATTGTTCTCGAAGATGTACCAAACATTAACCCCAATCCAAGAGTGGTAATTTTTGATGCCTGTTATAACGGGGACTTCCGTGAGGATAGCTTTATTGGTGGAGAGTACATCTTTGCAAAAGGCAAGACTCTGGTGGCAATCGGAAACTCTGTGAACGTACTTCAGGACAAATCGGCAAGTGACCTTCTGGGTCTTCTTGGACTTGGTTACAGCGTTGGGGAGTGGGCACAACTTACAAATATTCTTGAATCACACATTATTGGGGACCCTACATTCCTTTTCAGGAGTGATGCTTCAGACAAAAAAGTAAATCTTAAATCTAAGGATAATGCATACTGGCTCAAGGTTCTTAAGAAGGCACAACATCCCGACATTAAAGGAGTTGCCCTTCAGAAACTGTTCAACCTGCACTACCCTTCTATGTCGCAACTACTTGTAGATACTTACAACAGCTCTCCGTATTACATGCTCAGATTACAGGTTTTCCATCTTCTTCAGTTTTACAATGATGGTAAATTTGAGGAACTTCTTAAAAGCTCTGTCTATGATCCTTATGAATTTATAAGAAGAAAGTCGACCTTCTCTATGGGCAGGATAGGCAAAGATGAGTATATACCTTATATAGCCTCGGTCTTTATTAATGATTATCTGGACGAAAGGGTAAGGTTCAATGCTGAATTCTGTTTCGACCTTATGGATCAGAATAAACTGAAAAAGGAGGGTGAGATGCAGATTATAAACAGCACCCTCTATAATAAAGAGAAGAGTCTCTCCGAATTTAATACAAGACTCGCCTCAAGGACAGGGATGGCACAATTAAGCATGGATGTGGCAAACAAAGAACAGAAGATGAGTTCGAGGTTAATGGGAGTAAGTTCCCTGAGAAACAACTGTTACCATGCTATGGTGGACAGCTACCTCAAAGTACTTGCCGATCCTTCGGAAGACCTCAATCTAAGAGTAAAGCTTGCTGAGTCATTAGGTTGGTTCACACTCTCATACAGAAAGGCCGACATTATATCTGCCTGCAAATCAATTGCAACAGAGAATGGGTTGGATCAGAAATTGAAAAACGAGCTGCTTAAAACAGCTAACAGATTGGAAGTATACATGCGATAATAATTAGAAGAGATGAAGAGTAAATTTTTAAAAACAGCATTGCTTCTGATTACTATTGTTTTAGGAGCAACAGCATTTGCACAGAGTGAGATTATCCCTGCAAAGGGAAAGTTTGGTTCACGTTTTCTGATAGTAATAGACAAAGCCAGCTTTACTGCTGCAAAACAGGAGGTTCTGGATTATAAGGCTGTACTTGAAAGCGAAGGCTTAGGGGCCATGATTTTGGCAGGTGAGTGGAACAATCCTGAAAAATTAAGGGCAGAAATAAGGGATATTTATAACCAGAAACCTGTTCTGGAGGGAGCAGTCTTTATTGGCAATGTTCCTGTGGTAAGGGTGCAGAATTTCCAGCACGCCACCACTGCATTTAAAATGGATGAATCAAACTTCCCCATTACTGATGCATCGGTTACATCAGACCGTTTCTACGACGACCTAGACCTTCAGTTTGAACTTATAAAGCAAGACGAAAAGAACCAGAGTCATTTTTACTACCGTCTTATGGAGAGCTCTCCACAGGTAATACAGAGTGACTTTTATTCTGCCAGGATGATGCCCCCTTCTGATATGGGCATAGAACCTGTTGTTTTGTTGAAGCGATATCTCAAAAAGGTGGTTGCTGCCCACAAGGAGTCAAATCCAATGGATCAGCTGGTAATATTCAACGGACACGGGTACAACTCCGATTGCCTTACAGCGTGGCAGAACGAGCAGTTTGCAATAAGGGAGCAGGTTCCTCTGGCCTTCAAGAGTTCCAAGGGGAACGGATTCTATAACTTCAGGCAGGATCCTTTTATGAAGTACAAGTTATATGACAAAATGCAGCAAACCGGTACCGACCTTTTTGTTTTCCATGAGCATGGCGACTTTGACACTCAGTATATAAACGGCGACTACCCGGCACCAAACTACATTGAATATTCAACAGGAAGCAAACTTGACAAAATTGGCCCTATGAGTGTTATGGGTACATCTCTCAGAAACACCTACAGAAGATATAAAGGGGAGAGGGCAGAGAATTTCAAGAAGGGGCTGATTGCAGATTATGGGTTCACCGAGGAGTTCTTTGCCAGACAGAGGCTGGACTCTCTCAGGGTAAGTGATTCAATATTTGCCGCTGACATAAACATTGTATTGAAGGACCTTGCAAAGGTGAAGATGCAACCGAAGTTCACAATTTTTGATGCTTGTTACAATGGCTCTTTCCATAAACCCGGCTATGTGGCAGGTTACCACATTTTTGGTGATGGCAACACTATTGTCACACAAGGCAATACAGTTAATGTACTTCAGGATAAATGGACACTGGAGCTGATTGGTATGCTTGCCGAGGGGGCAAGAGTTGGCTTCTGGCAAAAGGAGTTCCAATACCTGGAATCACACCTTGTGGGTGATCCTACATATCGTTTCTATTCTGAGGGTTCCAATTCCTTAAACAGCGACCTTGCAATTAATACCTCAAGTACAGCAGGTGGTAATAAGGGAAATACAAAAATATGGGAAAAATACCTCAGATCGTCTAACCCAAATTTGCAGGCACTGGCACTTAAGCAAATCTCAAAGAATCCCCCGAAGGATTTTTCCGGCATTCTTCTGAATACCTTCAAGACCAGCAAGCATTATAGTGTGAGATTTGAGGCACTTAAGAGACTATTGGATAATGACGGTGGAGAGGCAAAAGACTATCAGAACATGGTTGAGGCTATACGTCTTGGTTTGGATGATCCTTATGAGTTTATCAGAAGGTTCGCTGCCCGCTTTGCCGGTTACTCCGGAGATCCTGTGCTGATTCCTTCATTGGTAAGCACTGCCCTCTTCTCAAATGAGAGTCAGCGCGTCCAGTATGCCGCACAGAATTCGCTACAGATGTTTGACATCCCTTCGGTGATAAATGAGATCGAAAGACAGGCCAAGGCTTCAAATCTTCCTGACAAGGAGAAGGTTGCAGAGGATCTTGCAAACAACTACAAAGGTGAGCTTGAGAAACAGGAGAAGTCACGAAAGGTTATTCTGGACAAAAATGCAAAGCAGGAAAACAGGATATCGGCAATCAGAAGTCTGCGTAACTACAATAACCACAAGCAGACAGGCAGTCTTCTTGGTGTATTGAGCGACTCCGGCGACAACACTGCCGTAAGGACTATCCTTGCAGAGGCTTTAGGCTGGTTCAATCTCAGTATAACAAAAGGTGAGATCGTAAAAGCCCTGAAACTGATCTATGACAATCCGGGCACGCCTCCTGAACTGAAGAAAGAGGCGCTCCAAAGTCTAAACCGGTTGTAGAGGTACATGGGGCACATAATGTGCCCCATGTTTTAAGGTAAGGTGCGGGGTTTTCCTATACGTGCCCCGGCTTTACCCGCTTCGCACTCACAATGCTAAAAAACAAATGCGGAAACAGATTATGCTGGTGTCTTACTCCCTAAATGTGTCAAAATCCCAACATCACAGCATTCCAGTTCGCTGCAAATAGCTCAGGTGTTATTCATATAGAAATTTTTGGATATGTGTTAATAGATCATTTTTTTTTATATTCAACACAGATGATATACATATTAATTAATTCTGTTTCGTTCTGTTTATATTTAATTAATTCATTATAAAGGGATGGTGATTTTTCAAAAAAGAGAGAGGATGTTTTATCATTAAAAAACTCTGGGGAAAACAGAAAATATTCACTTGTCCCGTTGGAAAATAGAGGTTTATATAAAACTGGAAGACCATTAAACGGATGAAAATAAATTTGATTTTTTAGGCGATCAAAAAAGAACGTATTGACAAATTTTGATGCTAAACTAAACTCTAATAAACCACTATCATTAACAATAAAATTTGTTAAATAATAAAATAATTTCTTTTTATGGCAAATCTCTTTATAATGGTTATAATTCATCCTTTTTATATTATGATTAGTATTCATCGATTCTACAGACGCAATCTGAACAGGAATGCTGTCTTTATAGCCCATTTTATATATTGCATTTGAATAATTAGAACACATATATACTTCATCATTAAATAGATAGAAATGCTTAGGATTATACATTGGTGATAAAGTAGGGCCATACTTTTTATCAAATTGGATTATTTTTCCATTATCCTCAATAATCGTGAAGTTAGTCACACTATTCTGATCTCTGTTAGAATCATAAAAGATGCGCTTATTTCCAAACCTAATAAACTCAACAAAATTATATCTTCCTGTAATGACCCTCTCAAAATTGCCAATTAGATCAAATATTTTTATGCCATCAATATCCATAATTTCAACTTTATCATTAACTCTATCAATAGTTATGTCAATAGGATAAATCAGCTCTCCTGGACCTCTACCTTTAATGATTTTTTTTATGAATTGTCCGTCTTTTAAAAATATTGTTAAAGTGCCACTTGTTGAAAGGATATAAAAAAAATCTTTATATACTTCTAGTCTATTTAGTCCAAATTTTATGTAAGCATCAATTGTCGGAGATAAAGGAATAATTTTAACAGTATACTCATAATCAGAATCTGAAAAAGGAAGAATGTTCTTTAAATCATAAGCAATTGGAATACTTATAAAAGAGCTATTTTTTGTTGGTGTACAATTGTAAAAAGATAATAATCCAATAATAATAATAATATTTTTTCTCATATATTACATTTTATGCTATTTATTGTCAAAAAGAGAATATGTAGCAAATTAATAATTATAAAGCAATAGAATTATAATAGAAGCGAAATCTATTTATAAAAATGAATCATATTTGCAATTACAAATATGATTCATTAATAAATCTACTTATAACAATTTAGTATAAGCACGCACCAGGATAGTCACAAACGGGACAATTTCCAGGAGTACAAGTGCCATACGATTCAGGATCGTAGATGTAAAAACACATCGGAGAATTATTATAAGCGCAATTTGGACACGGTGCAGTGTACTTACTGAATTCACCAGGACATGGAGCTGTTGCATTCACTTTCGATTCAGATAGAGTACCAACAATTAAGAATAATCCTGTACAGAACAGAAAT
This sequence comes from uncultured Muribaculaceae bacterium, assembly GCA_964599025.1. Classification (GTDB taxonomy): domain Bacteria; phylum Bacteroidota; class Bacteroidia; order Bacteroidales; family UBA932; genus Bact-08. The sequence continues at coordinate 16,645 of CAZREC010000027.1, forward strand.
AATAAAGATTTTTTCATAAAAATGGTTTAATTGGTTAATTCAATGACAAATATAAAAAAATAACAATAGATTATAAATATTTTATTATTTTATTCCATCAGTGTCAAATAACATTTAACCCCAGATCTTAGAATTGTTATAATTTATTAGGAGGTCTGACACTGGCACATAGAATTTCCTGTTTTTCAAGGGAGTCAAATATTAAATTAGAGAAATACCTTTTATACATGGCCCACAATTTCTCGGCAGGGTTTATTTCCAGGTTATATGGTGGCAAGAATACAAGAGCGATATTATCTGGTATGCTCAATTTTTTTGCTTTGTTTAATGCACCATTATCGAGAAACATATTCTTGAACTCTTCAGGGTTTTGGTCAGACAGGCTATCCAAGAATATCTGAAAGTTATTAAAATTGTAACCAGGCAGTATGAGCTACAAACTGTCTCCGGTTATGATAGAAAATGCCCCAAAAGATTACTTGACTTGTATACTTGTTGAAATGGGCAAATTGGCTTGATGCCTCTGGCTGTAAATGTTTTGCCATTTCTGGTCATTAGCCCGATCCAGCTCTTATACTGAAAGTATAAGTTTATGGCATTGAATTTCTCTCCTTTTGCGTTCCATTTTTCTTTACAGAGCTGTCCGAATTTTTTTAAAATCCTCTACTTTGTCAACATTCTTGTTGATGATGACTTTTTCTGACTGTCTTGACACTTGAATGAAAGTTCGAAACGCAATAATTTATGACAGTCCTGTATAAAATATTCTTTCTAAATCCCTTCCATATCCACTCTTATAGTTCTACATAGTAGCGCAATCCGTTATTCGGGTCGTTAAGCTTTTCTTCTAAGCATGCGTGCTCCTTTGATGTAAAAAAGAATGTTTTTAGCCTATCTTGTTATCTCTCACAAGGCACTCAATTCCTTCCCTGAAGTAAATTGTTCGCCACTTATGGACACTGTTCGGACACTCCCCGACTAGTGTGGTGGCTCTATGCGTAGAAAGCCTTGTTGATTCATGTTATTTGAGGATCAACGAGACCCTCAGTATCTAGGCGATGAAAGGATTTAATGTTTTAAGGCGATGCATAATCTCTATCTCTGTTCTTTAATGACAGTTATTTTTGGAAATGATAAAGTCGTATATTTATATTATAGTCTATTATTAATAAAAATCCAATTATACAAATTAGACACTTTGATATATTCATTTGATATTATGTGATTTTTTCATTGCATGGTAATTGGTTCTGATATACGTGTACCAGATTTACCCGCTTCGCGCTCAATTCGCTAAAAACATAGGCGACCCTAGGATTGTACTTTTCCAAAGAGTTGCTGGGGTCGCTTGTTGTTTTTCAAGACGCGACTTTCGCTTAACATGTACCCAAATCTTCCTTGCAAGTATATCACAACCAACCACCATGTTATTTATACACATAATTTGTTCATGAGACTGTATTGTTTCAACGTCCATTATGACAAGTATTTTCAAATCCCGCACCTTACCTCACTTTGTAGCAGTTTTTAGTAAGGCGCACATTGATAGCTAATTGCGTGATGATTTGCCCGTTGAATAGATTTAATTCTTTGTAAAATAACAGAAAAACAGTAACTTGCTAAAAACTGCTGCAAAGTGAAAAAGTACTTCTGGGGAACTATCCCTTATCTGTTTTTCCGCCTGATTAATTCCAGACAGGATAAACACAAGTATTTCAGGTTTATCAAGGAAAATGGATGTACACATTATCCCTATGATTATGCTCGACAATATCTTGATATGGATGTAAATGTAATGACCGATGAGAATAACGGGTTATCTTATATCAGGCACAGAGGTACAAAAAACTTATATTTTCCACGGCATTACACTCACGATCATATTATAAAGGGATACAGATCCCTTATGATAGAGCAGGATATCAATTCTCCACATCATTATGTTGATTCTATACAGGAATTCGAAGGAAAAACCTTGTTGGATATAGGGTCAGCCGAGGGATTAACCTCTTTGGATGCCATTGAGTTAGTCGAGTCTCTGTTTCTTTTCGAGTACAACCCGGGCTGGATAGAGGCATTAGAGGCTACATTCGAGCCATGGAAGCATAAGGTGCAGATTATGAAGCATTTTATTGGAGATAAAAACATTGGAATTAACCAGACTTTGGACAATTTTCTCAAAGATAAATCAAAGAAAAACTTGTTCCTTAAGATGGACATAGAGGGTGCAGAGCGAAATGCGCTTGCAGGAGCCGTAAATCTGTTCGCCAATGCAATTAATCTGAATTTTGCAATCTGTACATACCACAGAAGAAGTGACAACAAGGTAATTTCCCGGATACTGGATAAATACAAATGCATACATTCTCAGCGGGAAGGCCTTTTATATTACAAACACCATCTGCGCCCGTGTCTGATTCGCGGAAATACTCCGCCGCAGTAAGTGGTAACTATCAATTAATCTGTCAATTGCTAAACGCGAAACTCTTAAAATAAAACTTCGCGTTTTGTAACGTCCTTATATACAAGTACATACCACTTACTGCGGCGGAGTTGTTCCCTAAAAAAAAACCGCCCAATTAAAGGCGGTTTCTTTTCTGTTGTATGAAGGTACACAATGTGAGTCTTTATGTACCCACGTTCCCATGTACCAATCAGCAAATTAGCACATTAGTACATTAACCTATTTCGCAATTTCCAAACCCCAATCAATACCCTTCAAAGTGGCTGGAACACCGGTCTTCATCCATACCGGCATAGGGGCCCCTTTAAGGAAGTGGTCAAAGAACTGAGAAAGTCTTACACTCAGGTCCTTTGCATTCACCCTTTCGCTAAGGTTATGTGATTCTTTATTGTACTGAAGCAACCATGCAGGTTTTCCAAGTCTCTTGAGAGCAGTGAAGTATTCAATTCCCTGGTACCATGGAACAGCCTCATCTGCATCGTTGGACATAATTAGAACAGGAGTCTCGATTTTGTCGGCATGGAACAAAGGAGAGTTCTCTATGTAAAGATCCAGACCCTCCCAAAGAGTCTTGCCAATCCTGCTCTGAGTATGCTCATACTGGAACTGACGTGCCACACCGGTACCCCATCTTATTCCACCATAGGCACTTGTCATATTTGCAACCGGGGCGCCTGCGCCGGCGGCTTTCCATTTGAATACCTGCGGTTGTGTTATCATATAGGCTACCTGATAACCGCCCCAGCTCTGACCCTGAATGGCAATGTTATCCTTGTCTACCCATGAATTCTTGCATAGCATCTCAACACCGGGAACAATGCAGTCAAGCGCGCTCTTACCCGGATGACCTATCTGATAAGCAATGTCAGGAGTGAATACAAGATATCCGTTGCTGGTGAAGAACGTAATGTTTATAGTTGACTGGCTCGGTGCCGGCGCCCTGTAGTAATTCAGCAGATTTGAAACCCTTTCGTAGAAGTAGACAATCATAGGATATTTCTTTGACGGGTCGAAGTTCTCAGGTTTATGCAGGATTCCCTCCATATCCAGCCCGGTGGCCGATTTCCATTTCACCAACTCATTTGTACCCCAGATATAGTCTCTCTGTTGTGGATTTATGTCGGTGATCTTCTTCTGTGTCTTGAAGTTATCCTTAGTTATCCAAACATCGGGCGATGTATTGAAGTTGTGCTTAACATAGGTAATTACGGAACCGTTCTTTGCTTTGTTAAGATACATGATATTGTATGGTTCAAGCATCCATAGTTTCATAACCGGTTTTTTCTTGCCCATCTCCTTGAAATAGAACCCGTTATTTTTTGTAACGTTATCGAAAACAGAGAAATAAATTGTCTCCTTTGGTTTAATAGGGTCAAGTTTGATTCCCGGAGTTCCCGGAGGAAGCAGTACATCGTCCAGCCTTACTATCCTGAACATTTTATTCTCCTTTCTTCCGAGTCCCTCTGTAAGATTGATTGCAGTTACCTCACCCTTAGGATCAATCTGCCAGATATCGTATCTGTCATGTAAGTAGATTGCCTTGTCACCCTCTGCCCAACCGCTGTGTCCGTAGGATGGAGCCATTTCTGGAGTGTCATGAAGCTCGTTTGCAAATGATACCTTTATATCTTTTGTCATGTTCCTGATTTGTTCAGTGGCAACCTCATAAGAGTACCATTGCTGGTCGACATTATTGAACCAAATAAGAAATTTTGCATCCGGAGAGGCACTTACATTGCTGATATATACATCTTTCAGTAAAAGTTTACTGCTCCCGTCCTTTACTGAAATAATGTAAAGATCGGTATGTGGATTGGCGGACCATTGCGACTCCAGTTCATAGTTCTTATCCGATGCACTATATGCCCAATTGCTTGACCACTCATCAGGAACCTGAACCTGCTCATAATTTTCCTTCCCAAGTTGTACGAGAGATGGCTCGCCGTCAAGTTCAATTTTGCATACATATGATTTCTTCAGCTCTCTTTGCGCATTTATAAGCTGATAAGGCTGAATATATGGCTCCTGATAATGCCAGATATCCAGTCTGGCAACCTCAGATTCAACTATAGATGTGTCCTTTTCGCGGAAAACCCTAGAGATGCCAAAAAACAACCTGTTCCCCTCCTTGTTAAACTGCAGCGACCTGTTTTCACTTACCTGCCAGTTTTCAGGGAGTCCTTTTATTTTATTGTCTATAACCACTTTTGCGGTTTCATCACCGTCCCGGAAATGCATAATTGTTACATTCTTAGCCAATGCCTTTGCTGTGTCGAGCTTTGCATAAAAAGCAAAGTTCTTGTTGTCTTCACTTACCAAAGGTAGCTTTACACTCTGCTTAGCATTAAATGTGTAGATTGTCTTTAGTATTTTGTTTTTAGGGGTGTAAAGGTAAAGACCGTTCTTGAAAAGAGAGTCTTTGGAATTTGGCCTTCTGACAAAGAAAAGAGAGTCCCCGCCTTTGCTGAAATCGAAGTCCGATACATATTTTATAGTGTCAATTTTCCCTGTCGAAAACTGATAGAGCATCAGGTCGGAACCTTCGTCCTTATCCTTTTTTACAGGTTTCTTTGATTTTGAGGTATCAGCCGGAGGATTAGTCTGGAAAACCATAAAATCGGTACCGTACTTCCCAATCTTGAATGATTTCAGGTATGGATACTTCTTAAGTTCCTTTGTGTAAATATTATAGATGCCCAATGTGTCCTTAGGCATTTTATCAGCTTTAATCTTCTTGAGTTTTGCTGACTTGCTCTCTTCAAATTTTGGTTTGATTGTAAATACAGAGAACTTGCCATCGTATGTTAGTTTGAGAGCAGAGCCTCTTGGAATAATATTTTGTTCTTCGGTCAGCAGGTTAAGAGCAACGATTTTTGAGTCACCTTCCTGAGAATTAATATAAAAAAGAGTGAATTTTGCATCTTCGGTCATGTTAAACCCGCCTACATTTTTCCAGCCGTCGTAAACGCTGTGGTCAAGAGGCTTCTTCTGACCAAATGAGCAGACATAGCTCAAGAGCAGAGCAGTTATTAATAAAAATCTTTTCATCATGGGTAGTTTTGATCTGATTTATTGGGTATATATTTTGTTTGTTTCTAGTTCTGTTTGAGCCATTTGTCTAGCCAGGCATAGAATATCCTGTTCCACAGAATACTGTTCTGAGGCTTGAGTATCCAGTGGTTCTCATCTGGGAAAAGCACCATTTTTGAAGGGACACCCATCATCTGGGCAGCGTTGAAAGCAGCCATTCCCTGTTCAACAGGAACACGGTAGTCGAGTTCGCCATGTGTCACCAATATTGGAGTGTTCCAGTTCTTCACAAGCTTGTGAGGAGAGTTTGCGTAATGTCTCTTTGCAACAGGATTGTCGTCCCAAGGGGCACCACCATTGTCCCAATGAGGGAACCAGAGCTCCTCTGTCATCATATACATCTGCTCCTGGTTGAATATGCCGGCATGTGCTATGAATGCTGAGAAAAGACCATTATGTATCCCTGCAAGGTAGTAAACAGAGTAACCGCCGTAGCTGGCACCAACTGCAGCCACCTTACCTACATATTTTTCCTTCTTCATCTCTTTTACAGACGAAATGTAATCCTGCATGTTAAGTCCAATGTAGTCGCCCGAAATCTGCTCGCACCCCTCCTGACCGAATGCAGTTGTTCCTCTTCTGTTTGGAAGAATTACAATGTAATCGTTTGCAGCCATCAGCTGGAAGTTCCACCTGTACGACCAGCTCTGGCTCAGTGTCCCCTGAGGACCGCCATTGCAGAACAGTATTGCAGGATAAACCTTTGTTGAGTCGAAATTTGGCGGATAGACCACCCACATGTGCATATCCTTATTGTCTACAGTCTTTATCCACCTCTCCTGAATCCTGCCCATCTTAACCTGGTCAAGATTATATTTGTTCTCGTAAGAGATCTGTGAATATGAGCCGTCTGAACTGTTTATTGAGACTATCTCATTAGGCATGGACATACTTTTGTATGTTCCAATCAGCTTATCCCCGGACAGCTGAACACCATCGAAGTCATACTGTCCACTGGTAACCTGACGGATTGACTTATCTGCAATATTTACGTGGTAAACGCCGGTCAGGGCTTTTACGCAAGATGTGAAGTATAGACCGGAACCATCTGCCATCCAGGTTATTGTCTCCACGTTATATTTGTAATCGTTGGTTAGCTCACGTTTCTGCCTGCTTTGCAGATCCATAACGAAGAGCCTTTTTTTGTCAGCCTCATATCCATCCCTCTCCATGCTGATCCATGCAAACATCTTTCCGTCAGGAGAGAAAAGAGGATCGGTATCGTAACCCATCATCCCTTCTGTAAGGTTTTCTGCTTTCTTAAATGGCAAACTATATAGATAAATGTCTGTATTTGTAGAGAATGCATACTTGACACTTGTCAGCTTGCGGCATGAATAGAGGATATTCTCGCCATCGGGACTCCAGCTTAGCTGGTCAATTCCGCCAAAAGGAAGGGTGGGGCACTCATATGGTTCTCCATCCAGAATGTCGACAATGTTGGAAATTGAATTGCCATCAAAATCAGCAATAAATGGATGTGGGATCTCCTCCACGAAGGTATCCCAGTGACGATACATAAGATTATCAATAACTCGTCCGGTAGCCTTGTCAAGGTCGAGATAGAGGTCATTCGGTTTTTTAATTGATTTGATTGTGCTGACAAACAGAATTTTGTCGCCTTTTGGCGAAACTGTGAACTCTGCAATATCTTTTTCGTAGTTGCTTATCTGTTTCGGTTCGGACCCATCCTTTTTCATCACCCAGATCTGTCCACCCATCAGATATGCAATCTCTTCGCCTCCTTTTATCCATCTTGCGTTGTTTTCGCTCTTCGGACTCTTTGTAATTTGTGTGTTATCCGTACCATCGAGGTTCATCACAAAAAGTTCACGGTTGTTTTTGTTTAGTTCAATACTTGTGTATCCTACACCATATAGAATCTGTTTACCATCGGGAGATACCTGCGGGTCGCTGAGCTTGCCCAGATTGTGCATTACTTCAGGAGTTAACCGGCCCCCGTTTGCAGTTATAGTACTCTTTGTGATAAGCTCCTCGGTCTGCTTATCCTGTGAGCATCCGCTAATTGAGGCGGAGGCAATAGCAGTTGAAATTAACATACCTGATAAAAATTTACTTTTCATATATTTAGCTTTTATAATTGTCGTTTGTGCAGTCAAAAATAGTGCAAAAAACCATCCTGACCAAGTCATTTGAGGGATGTGTTTGAAATTGTGATAATTATGTATTTATGCGTTTTTTGTTAACATGCTTTTATTCTGACATTTCCCTCAAATGACTTGGTCAAAAACCTACGCAAATCCCTGCCTTAATCCATCTTCCGGGTTGAGGCAGGTTTCCTATATACAGATAATCTGTATTAAGAAGGTTTGTCGCCTCAACAATCACCTGGTACCACTTCTCGCTCCAGAGCAGTTTTATATCGACTAGTGCAAAGCTCTTGTACGGAACCTCACTGCTTTCCGCTCCCAAATATGTTCCGGCTCTCTTCTGAAACGACAGGTCCCATCTTGCCGATAACTTTGAAAAAATATCGTGGTCAATAAAAAGAGAGGACTTATGTCTCAGATAATCTGTTGCATAGAGTGAATGAAGGTTACCGGTCTCCTTTGCAACATTCAGATAAGCGTATGATACTCCCATTTGATTGATCCAGCCGGTTTTCCAGGAATAAGCTGCATTGAACTCAAACCCTGCCGAGCGAATATCTGTAATGTTCCCAGCCTGCCACTGGTCCGAACCCGATGCCCTTGTCCAGTCAATAATCCGGTACCCATATCTGTAGAACGCAGACAAAGAAGTCTTTATCTCTGATTTTGTCAGCTTAAGACCAACCTGTGCAGCAACAGCCTCTTCCGGTTTCAGATCCATATTTCCTGTTTGAGTGGGACTTTTATAGTAAAGATCTGTAAATGTTGGATTGCGATAACTGTTGTTTATCCAGCCGTTTGCCTCCAGATAGGGATTAATCTGGAAAGCAGCAGCAAGGCCCCCATACAATCTGGTTCCATAACGGCTACCTGCAGAATTATATGTGTCGCTCAGCATAAGCCCGGCGGTAAACCGCCATTTTTCAAGCTGAATCAGATGTTTTAAATAGAGACTTGGTATTTGTCTACCCTTTTCCTTTGTGTATTCTACTCCATCTTCAAAAGGAGCCTGTTTCCCGGAAGCCATTGCATCACCCAGAACAGTACTGAAAATATGCTCTATCCTGTAGTCGGTGCCAATAATGGAGGTGCCTCCCTTGCCCCAGCGATAGGCAGCATGAACATTGAACCCAAGAATGTCGTTCTGATGGTAGTTGTGCCCTTTATACCATGCAGGAGCCTCATATCTGAAAAGCTCAAAACGGTCGAAGTGCCTTCTCTGGTAGACCGATGCCTTAACCTGCCAGCGACCCCTAATATACTGTTACTGAATAGATAAAAAAAAAAGCCGGGTGGCCTCAAACTGTTCAGGGTAGGCAATTGTATAGAAACTGTTGGCCCCAAAATCCTTGCCTTGGAAACCTGCCTGCAGAGCAAAAGAGTGACCATGCCTGTTTGTGATGTTCACATTTGAGAAGAGATTAGTAATTCCAAAGTCTGTATTGTCGGCAAAACCATCGGAACGGCTGTGACCGCCACCTGCCTGACCACTTATCTGCCACGACCTGTCTGCCGTAATCTTCCTGAAACCTATATTGGCACTACCTTTAAAGTAACCGAAACTACCCCCCAGAAGAGAGACGTTCACCCCGGTTTTCGAAGGATTTTTTGTAATTATATTTATTGCACCCGAATATGCAACCGAGCCGTTGGACCATGCACCCGGGCCCTGAAGAATTTCAATTCGCTCAATCTGTGACAGTTCCACCGGAATGTTGAGGGAGTGGTGCCCTGTCTGCGGGTCAGTGAAGTTTATCCCGTTAATCATGACCATTGTCTGGTCGAATGTTCCTCCAAGAATGTTTATATCTGCCTGAACCCCTTCGCTTCCTCTGCTCCTGAGGTCCGTCCCCTGTATGTATCGTAATAGATCCGTAAGATTCTGAACAGCCGCCCGCTCAATCTCCTTTTGTTGAATAACTGCAACTACGCGTACAAGTGGCTGAAAAGGTGTGGGTCGCCCCGCATCTATAACCAACTCTTCAAGGGTCCTGATTGTATCGTTTCCGCTTTTTGTCTCCCCCTGAGCCAGAAGAGGCTGACTCTTCATAACCAGAAGAGAGTAGGTTACACAAAGTACTCCGATTTTGATTGTTTTGCCCATGGAGGCAAACGCCGCCCATGGAGTCCGTTTCCATCTTTTGAAGCAGATGGGGGCTCGTCTTTTTAGTTTTCTGTTCATAAAATCTTATTTATCTATTACGGGCGGCAAAATTGGACTTATTATAACAATCACACAAATTAATTTTCTATTTTTGATTAAAATATGACATGATGAAAACGCTTCTTTCATGCAAACTGCTTCTGCTAATTACTCTAAATGTTATGTCGGTCAACTCATATTCACAGGAACTCATAAATATCAGAAAAGAGCTACATGCCTGCCCTGAATATTCACACAAAGAGTTGGGTACAGCAAAGATCCTGCTTAAATATCTGGAAAAGACAACTCCTGACAAAATCTATAAAGGAGTTGGCGGAAATGGAATAATTGCCGAGTACACAGGAAACCGACCCGGCCCTTCAAAAATGTTCAGATGTGAGATGGACGCCATAAAAACAGACAAAGGTTTCGAACATCTTTGCGGGCACGACGGCCATATGGCAATACTGCTGGGTCTTGCAATTAAACTTGGCTCAGACAGGAATTTCAGCGGAAAGGTCTATCTGCTTTTCCAGCCGGCAGAGGAGATAGGAGAGGGGGCGGTACTAATGGTAAAGGATATTGAAAAACTGGGCTTGAAGTTCGATTTTTCCTATGCACTGCACAACAATCCAAACTATCCTCTTAACAGCATTATAATTCATAACGGGACATACGCTGCCGGCTCAACCGGAATGGAGCTTAAATTTACAGGGGCCTCCTCTCACGCAGCTTTTCCCGAGCAGGCAAAATCGCCTACGGATGCAATAATATCAACGGTTCAGGAGGTAAAGAGACTTAACAGCATCAAGGGTATCTTCTCTGATTTTATACTGTCAACAGTTGTTAACATAGAGGTTGGCGAGGTGAATTACGGAGTCACACCCGGAGAGGGAAGCCTCAGACTAACTCTCAGGAGTTTCAAGGACCCGGATCTTGACAAACTGTGCAACATGATAGGTGAGTTTGCCAAAGAACAGGCCAACAGACAGGGGCTAAAGCTGGAAATCACATACCACGACAGGTTTCCTGCAACAGTCAACAGTGACGAGGCAAACAGCATGGTAATGGATGCAGCCGGAAAATTAGGTATGGACATTATTTATGCAAAGGAACCGACCAGAGGTTCAGACGATTTCTCTTTCTTTACCTTAAATTCACGGGGGGCGTTTTTCGATATTGGTAACGGAGAGGGAAGAGAAGACATTCATCAGCCGGGTTATATTTTTCCCGATGAGATACTTCTCCCTTCAATCAACATTTTAAGTGAAATAATCTACAAATAATAAATACTAACCCTATGAAAAAGAATTTTTTAATGTTCGCCTCATTTATGCTTCTGCTAAGCATGACAGTAATGGCCCAAAATCCAACACTTGAGACTATCTACCAGCGTAAAAGCGTAAGAAGCTACACAGATCAGCCGGTGTCAGTAGAGAGTCTTACAACACTAGTCAAGGCAGGAATGGCGGCACCGACAGGAATGAACCGTCAGCCTTGGGAATTTCTGGTTATCCAGGACAGAGAAGTAATGGCAAAGCTTTCTGAAAATCTGCCTTATGCAAAGATGTTGAGAGATGCACAAGCTGCAATAATCGTCATTGGTAATCCTGAAAAGTCTCCATATTGGTATCTGGACTGTTCCGCAGCTACCCAGAATATACTTCTGGCAGCAGAATCACTTGGTCTTGGTGCAGTGTGGACACTGGCATACCCATCAGAGGAGAGGATGAATATAATCACCACTGCTCTATCAATACCACTTCCTTATAAACCACTATGTCTGATTCCTGTAGGATATCCAAAA
>CAZREC010000028.1:0-28075 GCA_964599025.1 uncultured Muribaculaceae bacterium
TGTTGATAAGCTTGAAGGAATTGTACCCGGTTTGGCAATAAATAGTAACGGAGAGATGATGATAAGGGGTCAGGCAACTATTTATGCACAAACCAAACCTTTAGTTGTAGTTGATGGATTTCCGATGGAATATGGAACTCAAAATATAAATCCTAACGATATCGAAAGTATCTCTGTATTAAAGGACGCAGCATCTGCTTCTATATGGGGTGTAAGGGCTGCCAATGGTGTTATTGTTATCACTACCAAAAAGGCATCAAAGAATCAGGAGGTCAAAGTCTCTTACACAGGCAACTTAAAGATTGGTTCGATTTTCGATATATCTTCCTTAAGATATCTAAATACAAATCAACAAGTTAATTGGGAGAGAGAGAAGTTTGCCAATTTCCCGACCTCAATTTCAAATATCGGCATTGAGTATCCCTCTTATTTTTCTGAAGCCGCAATGATTGAATATCGTTACCAAAAGAATTTGATAAACAATTCCGAGCGTGAATCTGAGTTTTCCAAATTAAGCTATTACGACAATACAAAAGAAATACAAAAATATTTCTATCAGAATCCTATGTTCCAAACACATAATATTGTGGTTTCTGGTGGGACCGAAACAATTACCAACTATTTCTCTCTGAACTTTGAAAATTCATCTGGTGATCTTAAAGGTAACAACAAAAGTACAGCCGGAGTCCAGCTAAACAGTACATTTGATTTAAGTAAATCTGTGAAACTTACTACAGGCTTCAGGGGCAATTATAATATCCGTGACTCATATACCGGTTCTCCATATCAAATGTTGCCATATGTTAAAATTAAAGATGATAATGGAAATTATGTCAATGAATATTATGGTACTTCTCAATTGATGAAGCAAGACCGTGTTTCAAAAGGCTTTGGCGACTGGAGCTTTAACCGATTAAAAGACAGGCCTCTTACTGATAACAATACTGTTGGTAGTAATGTTGCCGCTAACCTGCAATTGGACATTAGTCTGATGAAAAATCTAAAATTCACTACCAGCGGAATGTTCATTGCTGATTACTACAATCAGGAAATTATATATGATAAATCAAGCTATTATGTAAGAAATCTTTATAATGTGTTTACATCATATAGTGGTGGCATTCTTAAAAATAATTTACCGGAAGGTGCAATAAAGAGTATTAATAATGGTAAAAGTTCAAGTTATACTTTCCGTAATTTGTTAAGTTACAACTACGATAAAAAAGATTTTAACCTGAATTTAATTGGTGGTTGTGAAATGTTCGCAATAAGAACAAAAACAGCGACAGATACATTTTATGGTTATGACCCTCAGGGGATGAACTATAATTCTACAATGAATTTTTACACATTAGTTAATGAAGGGGTTCCGGGATATTCATCAACAGGAGTTGAAAGACTTTCGTACTTACCGGCTCAGACTGATAAAGAAGACCGTTATTTTTCAACGTTCTTTACAGGGAGTCTTTCTTATACAAATCGATATACATTTTTTAGCAGTGTCAGATATGATAAAACCAATCTGTACGGAAGATCAAGTAAATACAGAGACCAACCTACTTGGTCGTTGGGTGCAAAATGGAATTTAAGTAAAGAAAATTTTTTCAAATTAGACAAGATTGATTTGTTAACAGTCAAATTATCATATGGTTTAAGTGGAAATGTTGACAAATCTACTTCGCCATATCTTATAGCAGCAAATTCAAGAGATGCGCTCTTAGGGCTCCCTGTTTTAACAATAAACAATCCGGCAAATGAGCAATTGGCATGGGAAAAGGTCTATACACTGAATGCAGGATTGGAGATGGCAATGTTTAAAAACAGACTTAATATATCTGCGGATTACTATATTCGTAATACACGTGATGCGTTAGGAAATGTTATAACTGATCCGACAAGTGGGTGGGAATCAGTTAAAAAAAATACTGCATCGTTGACAAACAAAGGCTTGGATCTAAGTATAAACAGCAGGCCTTTCTTTAATCAAAATTGGAGCTGGTTTTCAACTATTACTTTTTCTTACAACTATAATGAAGTTACAAAGGTGAATGTAGCAAAAGAAACAGTAGATATGATAAGATCTGGTAATCCTCTGATTGGTAAACCAGTTGACTATATTTATGCCTATAGAAACGGCGGCCTTAATTCTGCCGGGCAATTACAAGTTCTAGATAAAGCAGGTAGTGTGTACTTATTTAATGCAACCACTGCCTTTACTCCTGAAGATCTTCTGATAATGGGACGTTTAGCTCCAAAATACTTCGGCTCATGGAGTAACATGATATCATATAAAGGTTTCAATTTTGATATGTTGTTGACATATAAGTTGGGCCATAAAATACTGATGCCTTCTATAGCTAATGCCGCTACTGACAGAAGACCATATAAAACATTTGAAAGTCGTTGGAGAAAACCCGGTGATGAAAATAAAACGTGGATACCAGCCGCAAATTACCAGGTGACCGGACAATATTTTGGTCCAATGAACAATAACGAAAAAATGATCGAAAATGGTGACATTATAAGACTTAAGGCTATTGGGATTTCATATGATTTAAAAAGAGTCTTTAAAACTAAAGCTATTTCTGAGTGTGCTCTTAAGTTCTCAATTGAAAACCCTTGTTTTTGGGTTTCAAACAGTGACGGGCTCGACACAGACAGACTTAATGTCAGCAGATCATCTTCTGCATATTTAGGTGATCAACCGCAATATTACACATTTACCTTAAATGTAAAATTCTAAACAATACTACCATGAAAAAAATTCTATATATTATTGTAATAACTTGCTTGAGTATATCATGCAACAGCTTCGTTGACATTGTCCCAAAAGGGAACACGATTCCCTCATCAGTAGATGATTTGTCAAAAATGATGAATTTAGGAACCATGTCAACCTCTGGTATATTTACAGAGATATCATATAATTTATCTTATTTAGAGATTTGCAGTGATGATTACATTATCACACAAGACCCAACACAACCGTATTACGTCCTTAATACTATTCCAATTTTAGCACATTATATGAAATGGCAAGATCCTGAGGAGACAAGTGATTTCAAGTGGGATGGTTTATATAAATCAATTTATATTTCAAACTATGTTTTGGATCAGATAGATAAGGTGGCAGAAGGAGTTGCAAATAGTCGAGACGAGGTGAAAGGTCAGGCACTGGTTCACCGGGCAATGAACTATTTTCTTCTTACTAACTTGTACGGCAAACAATATAATGCATCTGCCAATTCTACATCTTCAAAGGACCTTGCTGTCCCTTTAGTTCTGGAATCAGATATAAACAAGCAATATCCTCGTGAAACAGTGGCGAATGTTTATAAGCAGATCCTGGACGACTTGACAAAGGCAATATCGCTTATGAAGATCAATATTTCTGAATACAGAAATGTTCCAAGCATATCTGCAGCCTATGCAATCAGGGCAAGAGTCTATCTCTGGATGCAAAACTATAATGAGGCTTATAAAGACGCATCGAGTGCTTTAGCATTATGTGGCGATTTAATTGATTACAATACGTGTTATCAGAATGTTCCAGCAGTAGGATCTTTAGGGGGTATAACTGGGTATAAAACACCTGCAGCTGTAAACCCCGAAGTCTTATATGCAAGATATAAAAGTGAAACGATACCGGTAGTTTATACAGAAAAATTATTAAGTATAACTGACACTCAAAACGACCTGAGATATACCTTGTTTTCATATTCTAGGGCTGGTGTACTTCAATTGTTTTATAATTATCACAATCATTCCGGCATTAATACAGGGGAAGTGTGGTTAATTAAAGCTGAAGCTGCTTTAAGAAAATCTACTCCTAATATCTCAGAAGCGATTGCAGCTCTCGATTATGTTAGAGTAAGGCGCTTAAAAGCCTCTTCGTACAAAGCAACAACCGAAACCAATCCCACATTGCTATTAAAAGAGATTCTAAATGAGCGTAGAAGAGAGGTTAGATTGACCGAAATGGCATTTTTTGATCGTAAAAGACAAAATATTGATCCTACGACTGCCCGACCTATGAGCCGCACAGTACTTGGTGCTGAATATACTCTTCCCGTTGGAGATCCTCGTTATCAAATGCTAATACCAAGTAATGTAATTCAGTTTAATCCTCTTATAATCCAAAATGAAAGATAGTTATGAAAAATAGTTTATGTGTATTAATTGCGTTCTTATTTTCGATTAGTCTTAACGCACAGGGTAATATTTTATCTGTTGGGGATAAAATGCCGGAGTTTAAATATTCCAAATGGATAAAAGGGACACCAATCAATAAATTTGACGATGGTAAAATATATATTTTTGAGTTCTGGGCCACATGGTGCGGACCTTGTAAAGCTGCAATGCCTCATCTTTCCAATCTGGCAAAAAAGTATAAAGACAAGATTGAGGTAATTGGTGTTAATATATGGGAAGGGTCACATGATTCAAACAAGCAACCTTATGATTCCTATCTGCCTAAGATAAACAGATTTGTAGAAAGTATGGGTGATAACATGGCTTATAATGTTGTAGTAGATAATAACGAGGAGTTCTTGGGGAACAACTGGATGAAAGCAGCCGGACAGGGCGGAATTCCATGCAGTTTCATTATCAGGGAAGGTACTATTTTATGGATAGGGCACCCTATCAGACTTGATTCATTAATACAAGGGATATTAGACAACAAATACGATTTGGCAGCAGAACGTCAAAGACGAATAAAAGCAAGAGAGGCTGAAGCAAATGGACCAGCCGCTGAACTTGGAAAAATTCAAGCAGCCATGGAACAAGCTGTAAAAGAAAAGCAGTACAGTAAGGCTATAGCCATTCTTGATGCCGGTATTGAGAAACTTCCCTCGGATGCGGCCTCTTCACTAAATTTCTTTAAATTCGAGACTCTAATCAACCATTTCAGTGAAAAGGAAGCAATGTCCTTTGTCATAAAATGGCAGGCAACCAACCCCGGATATAAAGGATCTGTAGGTGTACTAATTGCAAGGACGCAAGGGCTGTCAAAAGAGTCATATTTATATGCAGTAAAACTTTTGGCGGAATTGGTCGATAACCCTCAACCTGCTTTTTTTATGTATAACGAAATTGCTACAGCATATGTAAATATGGACAACTATAAAGATGCCGTGGAAGTGCAGGAGAAAGCTATTTCCGCTGCCAGGCAGGCATTGAAGGAAAACAAGTATCCTGGCTTCGTAACAGAAGATACAATTAAAGAATACGAAGAAAAGCTTTCTGGCTACAAAGCAAAATTATAATAAAGAGATTAACATTTCCATGCTGATATGAACCCTGAAAGTTAGGCCAAAAAACTTTCAGGGTTTTTTATGAAATATTATTTAGATCGCTATGCGTTTTTGTTTGCGCCAGAAATCTCCGGTGGAACTGCTTCCGCGGAACTCTTTCTTCTCTGTTGATGGAGCACCGGAATGTGTCCTTGAATCTCTGCGAGGTCTTGAGTCTGAGTGAGTCCTGCCTTCTGAACGAGATCTGTTCTCCGAACGAGATCTGTTTTCTGAACTGGTTCTTGTGTCGGAATAATTTCTGTTGTCTGCCTTAGCTCCTGAGCTGGATTGTGTTTCGTAGCCATGGTCGCGGACAATTGAAATCTGTTTGCCTAGCAATTTCTGAATTCCTTTTAACTGGGGCATCTCTTCGGGATCACAAAATGAGAGTGCAACGCCACCGTAACCTGCTCTGCCGGTACGTCCTATCCTGTGAACATAAGTTTCAGGAACTTCCGGCAGGTCATAGTTTATTACGTGTGACAACTGGTCGATGTCTATACCCCGTGCGGCAATGTCGGTAGCTATTAAAACGCGGGTTGTGTGACTTTTAAATTTTGACAATGCATTCTGACGGGCATTCTGCGACTTGTTGCCGTGTATTGCTTCCGTGCCGATACCTGCCTGAGTGAGTGCCTTTGCAATTTTATCTGCACCATGCTTGGTTCTTGAAAAGACAAGGACAGATTCCTTTTCTTTGTCGTTAAGCAGGTTTATGAGTAATGATGTCTTTGTTTTTTTCTCTGCAAAATAAATGTACTGGTCAATCGAATCCACTGTAGAGGATACAGGTGTGACAGCAACTTTTTTTGGATTGCTCAGTATTGAATTTGCAAGAGATGCAATTTCCTGTGGCATTGTTGCAGAAAAGAAGAGGGTCTGTCTCTTTTTTGGAAGTAGCGGCAAAATGCGCTTTATGTCATGAATGAAACCCATGTCAAGCATTCTGTCGGCTTCGTCAAGTACAAAGAAGTCTATACTTTTTAGATTGATATAACCTTGATTAATAAGATCGAGAAGTCTTCCGGGAGTTGCTATAAGTATGTCGATTCCGCTTCTTAGCGCATCTGTCTGTGGTCTTTGACCAACACCGCCAAACACAACCGTGTGCTTAAGTGATGTGTATTTGCCATAGGCAGCAAAGCTTTCGCCTATCTGGATTGCAAGTTCTCTTGTTGGTGTAAGCACCAGGGCCTTTATCTCTTTGTTGCGTCCCTGCTTTACGTTGCAGTATAATTTCTGCAGAATAGGGATTGAAAAAGCGGCAGTCTTGCCTGTTCCGGTCTGTGCACAACCTAAAATGTCGGAGTCTTCTAAAATAATTGGAATTGCTTCTTGCTGGATTGGTGTCGGGGTAGTATACCCCTCTTGAATAAGAGCCTTTAATATAGGCTCAATAATGTTCAGTTCTTTAAATGTCATTAATTGAATAAATAAATTGGATAATGTGCCGTTTCTAATTTATTTGCTTCAAAAAGTGATAGATGAAAAATGAAAAGAAGCCACGGCGTTTGATATAATCGCTGCAAAGCTACGACAAAAAATCGGATAACCAAGTCATTCGAGGGATTTAATTATAAATCAAGCTGTTATGAATTTTGGCGATTGTGTCTAATATGTTGAATATCTGTCTAATCCCTCGAATGACTTGGACAGGAATTGTGCGATTTCGGGCTCGGTGAGCTTTCGCTTTAGAATGATGCCTTTAGAGTCGACCAGGATATACTGGGGAACATATGTAACCTGATAGAGGTCGCGAGAGGCTGTGTTCCAGTATTTAATGTCCGACACATGTATCCATGGCAAGTCATCCTCTTCAATGGCTTCCAGCCACTTGTCCCGTGAATTGTCAAAGGAGACAGCGAATATCTCAAGTCCTTTTGTGTGATACTCTTTGTAAATCTCTTTTAAGGCAGGGTGGACCTTACGACAAGGGGCACACCAGCTTGCCCAGAAATCGAGAAGAGTAATTTTATTCGCTTTGTAAATACCGGAAAACGCAATCGGATTACCCTCCCTGTCGGGGGTGGTAAAGTCCGGAGCCTGCATACCGGGTTGTATTAATTTGAGTTGTGTTATTGCCAGAGATATTGCTTCGACATCTTTATTGTGAACAAACCGGTCATCAGATGTGAACGCAGACAAGCGTTTTTCTGCCTCTTCAAATGATATTCCGTCGATATTGGCAAGCAGGTGTTTTAGTGTAAAATAGGAGGTAGGATTCATATCCATAAGCTCCGACCTATATTCTTCAATCTCCTTTTTTATATTGCTGAACACTTTAAAAATCTCATCCTTTCTCGTTTGAGGAGTCTCTGGATTCTGATATTCGATGTTAAGTGATTCAAAATTGTATTTTTTACTTATCTCTCTCTCTCTTTCGGCCTCCAGGTTATACAGTTTTTGATTTTCGCCCCCTTTAATGATAATGTCATTCATGTTTTTATCAAGTGAGGCAGTCAGGTTGAATTTGTCGTTTTCCAGAAACAATTGAGAAAACGCACGAGAACCCTCGACCATAATAAAATAGATATCAGGATTTTCAATCCTGCCCTTGAAAACGAAACGACCCTGATCGATAGTAGTTGTATCAGCGTGAGACATGTCGCTGTTGAAAATGTATACTGTGCCGGAATCTATAGGAACAGAGTTATTGGTTATGAGTCCCTTGATTACATAACAATTATTGCCGTTACACCCAACCAGCAAAAACAAACATATCCAGACAACTGTATTTTTCATCATATGAAAGATAGTCAGATTTTTTCATATTTCTCTAACCCGGCCATAAGAAATTCCACATATTTTTTCACGTCTTCATCATAAGAGTGTGATTTAGCGAGAGGATAGCCTGCATTGTCCACAAGAATATAAAATGGTTGAGCGTTTGCCCCAAATTTAACCCTTTGCAGATAACTCCATTTATCTCCATAAGTGCGGAGTTTTCTGATATTACCGTTTTCTGCAACTTCAATTGGTTCCTTAAGTGGTGACTTGTTGTCTACAAAGAGAGTTATCAGCACATACCTGTCGTTAATAATCTCACGTACTTTTGGATCGGTCCAGACAGCTGCCTCCATTTTCCTGCAGTTTACACAACCATAACCGGTAAAATCAAGTAAAACAGGCTTTTTAATAGACGCAGCATACTCCATCCCCTTATCATAATCGTTGAATTTAGCATGAACATCATTGTTATAGATGTTCCATGTCTGTGTGTACATTGGAGGTGCAAATGCACTTACAGCCTTACACGGGGCGCCCCACAAACCGGGAACCATATAAGCGGCAAATGCAAAAGCAGCAACAGACATTACTTTACGGAACCACTCCCCCCTTACAAGATAGACTCCCAGAAGAAAAGAGAGCAATATCCAGATCATCAGGAAGACCTCCCTGTCCAGTATTCCCCAGCCGTATGCCAGATCCACTACAGAGAGAAACTTGAAAGCAAATGCAAGCTCAATGAATCCAAGTATAACCTTTAGGGTGGTCATCCATCCTCCCGACTTTGGAGCAGAATTGAGCCATGTGGGAAAGAGGGCAAAAAGGGTGAACGGCAGGGAGAGAGCCAGAGCAAAGCCGAACATTCCGATGGCTGGACCTAGAATGTTTCCTAGTGTTGAGACCTCTACAAGCAGAAACCCGATAATGGGACCGGTACAAGAAAAGGAGACCAATGCAAGAGTGAAAGCCATGAGAAAGATGCTTATCATTCCTTTGCTTTTTTCTGCCTTGTTGTCAATACTGTTTACCCAACTTGCAGGGAGTGTAAGTTCGAACAGTCCAAGGAACGACACACCAAATATCACAAGCAACAAAAAGAAAAACAGATTAAAAACTGCATTGGTAGACATAGCGTTAAGGGCACTGGCTCCAAATGCAACAGTTATTATAAGTCCAAGCGTAACGTATATGACTATAATTGATGCCCCGTATATCCAGGCATCACGGATACCCTTTTTTCTCTCTTTGCTGCGTTTGAGAAAAAAACTGACTGTCATAGGAATAATTGGCCATACGCAAGGTGTGAACAAGGCCAGAAGGCCACCAAGGAAACCCATAACCAGTATGAATAACCACGACAACTCTTTTGTAGACTGATTACCACCGAAAGAGTTAAGCTCTTCGATCACAGGGGTCCAGAGCTCACCAAATCTTTCCTGCGGAGATTGCTCTGAAACTCCATTACTGTCGGCACCTCCGGTTCCACCAGCAGAAGTATTAGCGTGGCTAACAGCTATGTCAGAACCATAATATTCAAAAGGGACATCGGTAGGGGGCAGACAGTTTTCGTTATTGCATGCACTGAATGTAAGGCGGCCTTTAATGATATATCCTTTTGGATCATTGATTTTAACTATTTGAGTAAAAGTTCCCTTTTTCTCGAAGTAGCGAAGCTTCATCTCAAAGACATTATCATACTCCTCAACTTCGCCTTTACCAGGAATCAGCACTCCCACAACTTCTGCACCTTTTATTGTGTCAATTGTAATTATAGCAGAGGATGGTCCACCCGAGGGCAGGTTGGTCGAGTAAAAATGCCAGCCATTATCTGTAACGCCGGTGAATACCAACTCTGCCTTGTTGGCAGAGCTGGTTCTCAACTCGGTTTTAAATTTTACTGGTATCTGAATTTGTGCCTCTGCTACAATTCCGATGCATAGCAACAGCAGAAGCAATGTAATTGATCTCTTCATTATACAGTTGGTTCAAGATCAATACTATGGCAAAAGCTCTTTGAGTTTGTTCTGCAAAGCTTCACCCCTTAGATTTTCGCCAACCACTATACCTTTTTCGTCAATCAGGAAGGTAGACGGAATGAGTTTAACTTTGTATAAACCAGCTATGTCGCTTTTGTCCATGAAGTTCGGCCAAGGCAGCTGCTCCTCTTTAAGAGCCTTTTGCCAGTCGGCTGCACTTTTATCGGTAGAGATACTAACTATACCAAATCCCTTTGAAGAGAATGTTTCATAGGCTTTCTTGAAGTTAGGGATCTCGTTTCTGCATGGTTTGCACCATGACGCCCAGAAATCCAGAAGTATATATTTTTTTCCTGCCAAAAGAGCTGCAAGGTTTACCTCCTCATTTTTATCGTTAAGAACCTTGAAATCGGGAGCATTTTTACCCGCAAAACCTGCAGGAAACAACTCTTCAGAAACGATTTTGCCATAGTAGCTGTTTTTTGCCTCATCGGAGAATTTCCCCCACCAAGCTTCCTGCTCCTTTGTAAAGTAAGACATCTGGTCCAGCATCAGGAACGGCCCCCACCATGAATTGGCGTCATCCAGAACCATTTTGGTCATTGTTACAGTTACTGTGTCAAAAAAGTGTTTTTCGTCCTGCTCAAATTTCTTCCATGCATCGGATGAGTATAGTTCCTTCAGTTTTATATCATCTTTTGCAGTACGGGCGGCTCCAACCTTGTCGGTAATCTCCTTATTATTTGCATGATATTGCTCGTACAAATCATTAAGGAATTTTTTTGGAGCTATCTTCGCTAAGTAAAGTTCATGAGACATACTTCCCAGAACAGAAACATCGTTGAAACTGTACATCGTACGGTCACCCTCTGAATTTTTAGTCGCCTTGGCAATAACCTTTATCTTGCCAGCCTCGGTCATTACAGGAATTGAACCATAGGTGTTCTCTCCTGCCACAATAATGTAAAACAGACGTGTCTCCTGCAGGGTGTCGCTGAATTTGAATTTTCCGTTCTTGACCGTTGCTGTTGCTATGCTTATCTCCTCTTTGTGGGTTGCACCAGGCTTAAGCTCCATAACTGTACCCTCTTCCAACCCCTCAATTTCACAGGTGATGGTGAAATATGTATTTGTTGATGAGGCACAAGAGACAAATAATGTTAGCAATAATGCAGGGACCAGGTATTTTAGTATTTTTTTTGTCATGTTTATTTGGTTTGATCCTTCTCGTGTAAGGATATTTTTATAATTCTATATCTTAATTAATTAAGTGATTTTTGTTACATCTTTATAGTCATACTCTTAATCTTTCCGAAGCCGGTTGTGATTGAAGGGTTACCAAGCGTAGGGGCAAACATTGTTGTCCAGTAGGTTCTGATCGCTCCCGATGTTGGGTCAACCTCGTACTCGCGTAAGCTTCCTGTATTGGTGGTTGAATTCCATATTGCTATCCATAACACACATCCGGCAGTAGGGAATCCTCCCGAAGGCATCTGATATAAGCAGGTAACTTCTTCACCCGCTGCACATCTGTAAATGTCTATCTGCTTAGTTTGTCCACTGGTGTAAGAGAAAGAGTATACGGCATTGTCTGTGGCATAAAAGAATGCACTACCTGCAGTAGAAGATGCAAAATATTTTGCCTGAGAAATACCCTCACAACCAGCAAGACTAACTCGCGAATTTCCTCCTACAGATAGATCACCATCATCTACAAGATTGTAGTAATTGATAACATAAAGT
This sequence comes from uncultured Muribaculaceae bacterium, assembly GCA_964599025.1. Taxonomy (GTDB): domain Bacteria; phylum Bacteroidota; class Bacteroidia; order Bacteroidales; family UBA932; genus Bact-08. The sequence goes on from CAZREC010000028.1 coordinate 11,741, forward strand.
GAGTCTTTACCACTGACTCTCATTATGTTGTAAACCTGACCACCATTTGCCTCAAGAGAAACAACCGGGGCACTCTTCATGTTGTTTACATCTATAAAAGCACCTGGAACAGTTGCCTTAAACTGACTGATTGCAGTCGATTGAGGGAAGTACGGACGGAATGCCTTTGCAGTAAGGTCAAAGATCACCTGATCTGCATTTATTGCTCCTACAACCGGCTTATATGTGGTCTTTGTCATTTTTGACATAAATGGACCAGCATTGTATGAACCTGCAACAGGAGCGGAGAATTTGCGGTCATTAGCTTTGTTGGTATACATTACATGCAGCTTACCGTCATTTATTATAAACTCGCAATTGTTTGTATACATCACATTTTGCGGATTATAAGCGGGAGTACTGTAAAACATAGCATTGAAATCATCCATAAGCTGCAATCCGTTTACATTCAGTCTTTTCCCCTGTTGTTCTGTGAAAACATAGTAATACGAAGCCCCATAACTTATGAATCTTGGTTTACCAGGGATCATCTCGCCACCATGCAATGAGCTGTAATACTTTGGAGTAAAGTGGTTGCCTCCTATTATCAACGCACGGGCAGAGCCAAAGAGGTCAATATCTGTCTGACCATTGTATTCTGAGAGAACATATAACCCCGATTTTGTTCCTTTGCTTGGGATGCTTAGGTAAAACCAGAAGAAAGAACGCATTCCGGTCTCCTTGTCAACAGCTACAAACTGCATATTGTATTGTCCTGCAGGAGCATCTACCTCCCAGTTAAGTTCCTGCGCCCGCCCGATTGTATCGGCCTGAGGAAATACTATTGCATTACCCTCCTGAACAGAAGTATAGTAGTAGGCATAAGTGATCCAGTAGAACTCAAGTTTCGAAAGGTCCTTTGTGTATGTAACATTGGGTTTCAGCTGGAGCCTTGAACCTATAGTGACATTTTGCAGTGTCAGTCTGTTTGCCATGCCTATTGTGTCAATTTTTATATCAGACACAGCGGTGTAGTCATAATTCCCCTTGTCCACATAGCATGAGCTGCAGGCAAGCATTACTGCCAGCAGTATTAAAACAGTGTATATTTTAAAATTCTTCATATTTTTTCTATTTAAAATGTAACGTATTGTCCATTTTCATCTTTAAGCGGATCGTTAGGATGAATTGCATTGTACTGGTCAAGTGCGTTTCTAAGCACAATTTTGTAGTTCATCAGTTGAGCCCAGCTCATAGTGGTAGCGCTGAACTCGGTAACTCCGGTGTTATTTATCATAAAGCGGTATTTGACCATACTGAATGTTCCAAAGAATGACTCAAGCTCGCTCCAGTTTTTTGGCATAGTCAGAATGTCGTTCCATTTGATAAGCAGATGATCCCTTTCCATTACTCCAACCTTGAAATCTGCTGATTCTTCCACTTTTATATAGAGACGGACAGTCTTTGTCTGAAGATCGGCAGTACGTTTAAGTGTTACAGGAAATGTTACCGAGTATGCATTTGCAGGAACAACAACCTGTGTGGGACATGTGTACTGAGTGGTTGCTGCTGTTGTCTTTTCTGGAACAACCGCAACTTTTGCTGTACGAGCCCGCTCCGATTTATCACCCATTATATATAGTGTTATATCCATCACCATTTCGGTCTTTGATGCAGGAGAGGTAACGAAGGAGAACTCCAGTGAGTCTGTCTTGACGGCCCATTTGTAAGGACCCTCTATACGGACCCTTGCTTCATCCTGATAATAGAACCCCTCTTTTTCACAACCGGAAAAGAGTGAAAGGGCCATAATCAGGCAAAATATTGATATCGTAATTTTTTTCATATTATTTTTTATCATTTTAAATTTTCTCCCGATTACTGTCTTTGTCCGAATTCGATTTCGTTGTCAGGCATAGGTAATACGTAAATGCTGTTATTTGCACTCACCCCGGCTCCTTCAATAACAGGAAGGTTTAGCCTTTTGTAATAGAAGAACAGCTGTCCCTCTGCCAGAAACTCTTTTCTGTACTCTTTGAAAATCTCGGTGTTTACTTCATCGGCAGTTAGTGTTGCAGGAAGTGGATAATCACCTAGCTTTCTGTAGCTTCTAACAGTATTTAAAAGCTGGATGGCTCTTGTCTTGTCGGTATCTTTAAGAATCTCTGCAGCAATATAGAAGGCTTCGGTCTTTCTGATTATCGGGAAAATATTGTTGTGAGGCCCGTTTTCGTATTGCCAGAACTTCGAGAGGTATCTCTTGGCACCATCATATTGGAAACATTTGTTCATACGAAAGTCATTTCCATATCCCTTACTTGTCTTCTCGTAAATTACATCTGCCTTTGTATCACTTGGAGAGAGTGCATTGTTTCCGGCAAGACTGGTGAAGAAATATTTTACAATATCGTTCATCTTGTTGACCTTTAGCTGGAACACATGTTCTGTTGTATAGGTCCTGTTACACTCATACTCGTATGTTGTCTCAAGGGAAGTATAGTGTGTCCAGAAGAAAGCACCATTCGTTGTCTTTTCACTTTCAGTAATAATTCTTTCTGCATACTTGAGTGCGTTTACCTTGTCTCCTTTGTACATATATACACGTGCAAGTGCAGCTTCGGCTGCATAGTAGTTGAAATACGCCCTTCTTGAAGTATGAGTATATTTAGTTGCAGAGGTGTTCAGGGAGTCAGCCTCTAAAAGAGTGACAGCCTTTTCAAGATCGGCAATAATAAGATCAAGTGTCTGGCCGACATTTGTCTGAGGTGTTATTTTTGGTGCATATTCAGTTACATAAGGTATTGCCGGAGCTGTAGGGTTGCTTTTATAACTTGGGGCAAAAAGACGAAGCATGTCGAAATGCAGGAATGCACGCAGACCCAACGCTTCACCCTTGTAAAGCCTGTAGTTGATTCCGGTGAAAATAGATGTATCTACTTTGTCAATCTGGTCAAGGACCACATTGAGGTTTGCAATGCAATTGTAGGTGTCGGCCCAGATATTGTTGATTTTATTTTTTGTAATTCCCTCGGTATAATTATACAGAGATGCATAATAGAATGGGGTATTATTGGCATTAAGGTCATAGTTCTGAGAAAGAACCTCAACAAGGCCAAATGTCATCTCCTGACCATACATGTTTGTTCCGCACATCTTTGTATAGACTCCGGTAAGCTGATCCTTAAAACCACTTTCGCGATCGAAGTGCAGCCCTACCGGTATCTCCGATTTTGGCCTAACGTCCAGAAATTTTTCGCAGGACGATACAACCAGTGTGAGCAAAGCGGCAAGGGTTAGTGTAATTATATTCTTATTGTGTTTGATAAACTTTTTCATATTAATTTCTTTATATGTTTAAAATGAGGCTTGAATTGAAAAAGTAAAGTTCCTTGCAAAAGGGTAGTTAGTACCTCTCTCAATCTTTACAGAGGAGACATTGAACAATTCATTAACATAGAACTGGAGTTTGAGCCTGTCCAGGAATGAATTCTTTACAATCTTGGTATCGCGGAAGTCGTAAGAAATGTTTACAGAAGAGAGTGATAACATGTTGTAATCCTCAACAAACCTCGATGTTGGTCTTGTGTATGAAAGGTCCTTAATGGATTTGTAAAGCGCATGGTCCCCTGCCGAAAGCCACCTGTCTGTGAATACACGGCTGTCTACATTGTATTTTATATCTGCGTTCTCAACCTTGTCTACAAGAGTCTGGTTATAAATCTGACCACCAAGACGATAATTGAACGAGAAGTTTATTCCTAAGTTCCTGAATTCTGCACTCAGGCCAAAGTTTCCGTTGAACTTAGGTAGAAGATCCCCACAAACAACCTGGTATTCAGTATTGTACACATAAGTAACCTCTCCGTTTTTCTTCAAAAATATCTCCTTGCCATTTGCAGGGTCAATACCAAGGGACCTTACTGCCCATATTGCATTAAGAGATTGTCCCTCCTCGTATCTAACTGATGGTGTTGTTATTTGCAACTTAATTGAAGAGGTATCTTTTTGTCCCTTAATCGCGTCCTGGTCGGAGTTATACTTGCGCAGTGACTCCGATATTTTGTTGATTGTGTTTTTATTATGAGCTATGGATGCATATATGTTAAGGAAGCTTTTTGAGTTTTTGTTTTCATAAACCCTGAAGTTTAGATATGCTTCAAAGCCCTTGTTTTCTGTCTCTCCCAGATTTTCGCGATATGTACTGAACCCTGTTGACTCAGGCACTGTCACGTCTGTTAGCATGCTTGTTGTGGTTGCTATATAGTAGTCGAAACGTCCGTTAAGTCTGTTTTTAAACAACGCGAAATCTACCCCGATATTCTGGTCAAACTTCTTTTGCCATTGCAGGTTAGGGTTTGCAAGACCAACAAGGTAGGAGCCTATCTCACCGTTATATGACGATGTTGTGTAGTACTTTACAGTAGCTAGTGCCTGATAGGTGTTAAACCCCTGTGATCCTGTATAACCTGTGGAGATTCTGAGCTTAAGTCTGTTTATGATCTGGTTGTTCTTAAGAAATGCCTCTTCATGAATGTTCCATCCACCACCGAGTGACCAGAACGAGCCCCATCTGTTGTTCGCTCCAAATTCCGAAGAGCCTGTGATCCTGTAGTTTGCATCAAAAAGATAGCGGTTGTCATAAGCATAGTTTGCAGAGATAATTCCGCCAAGACTCCTTGAGATGCTTTCGCTTCCTTCCGGTTTGCCGTCTTTCTCATATTGAGTTGCAAATATTATATGATCCATATTGTCATTCGGAAAACCTTCAGCTAAAACAGAAGAATAGTCGTATGAATACATGGACATGTTCCATTGACCATTCAGGAACAGTACACTCTTGCCAAAATTAAGTGAGTAGTTTGCTCCGAGGTCACTGCTGAAGTTATTGACTTTTCCGTGGCTTTGAAAATATGACCCTTTCCTGTAGATGTCGTCTCCTGTATATTTTACAAAATCGGTATGGCTGGCCGGTTTGAAATTATCAGAAGAGAATTGATTATTCGAGAATCCTACACGTCCAGTAAGTTTGAATGACTTGCTTGCAGACCACTCTGCATAGAAGTTGTTTGTGATATCTGTATACTTTGAAAGGCTTTTTGTATTGATCATTGAGTTCCAGATAGGATTGGTCTGAGGATCAATAGCTCCCGTCATTGAAGTATAGTTGTAACTTTTAATAAGTTGTCCGTTTTGGTCGTAAATACGGCTATAAGGATTCATTATCGCATAGGTGTTGAAGTTACCCCATGGTGATTCGTTAGCAGAATTATATGTAATTGAAAGTTTGTTCCTGAATATGAAGTTCTTTAATTTGTAAGAGAGTGTTAGGCCACCGGAAAACGTGTTCCTGTCTGAACCCTTCATTACACCATTGATACTGTTGAAGGAGAGGTCCACCCCATAAAGCATGAATTGGTCGCCACCCTCTAGATAAAGGGCATGCTTCTGGCCGATACCTGTTCTTACCGGTTGGGCCAGCCAGTCGGTGTTTACTCCGGCAAGTACCTCCTTAAGGATTTCGTTATAACGTTTTTGTCTTGAGATTCTGAAATCCACTCGCTCTGAGTCAAACAGACCTGCTAACCTCTCAATTTCTATTTTCTCTGTCGCGTTTGCAAGGTCGTAGCTTGTAAGGTCTGGTGCCTCTATAACTGCGCTACCGTTGTAGCTGATCTTCATTCTGCCGGCTTCCGGTCTTCTGGTCTCCATTACAATAACCCCGTTGGCAGCCTTTGAACCATAAATGGCCTTTGCTGTGGCGTCTTTAAGCAGAGTAATGCTCTCAACAAGATTCATGTCGAGGTCAATTATTTTTGTAAGATTGGTCTCAAAACCGTCAAGAATGAAAAGGGGCTGGTTAGGATTATTCTGATACTCCCCTTTAATATCGGGAAATGCCGACTGACCCCTCATCTGCAGATTTGGCATTGAGTTTGGATTTGATCCGGCAGCAAGGTTATCCAGTTGCATGAATGAAGGGTCCAGATTCTTGAGACTCTGTACCACATTCTGATTCCCCATCTGCAAAAGAGCATCTTTTTTTACAGTTGCCACAGCTCCTGTATAGGAGTTGGCTTTTCTTGTAAACATACCGGTTACAACCAACTCTTCCAGATAGGCGGTGCTTGGTTTAAGCTTTATCTGGTAATCCCTTTTACTGGTAAGTGTAATGGTCTGCGTTTCGAAACCAAGGAACGATACCTCAATTTCCTTTGTGTTGGCTGGCAGGGTAAGAGAAAAATGACCGTTTATGTCACTTTGCACACCAACAATGGATTGTGTTTTGTTTACTCTTTTCTGAGCAACTGCTGCTCCCGGCAAGGGTTCTCCGTTCTCATCTGTAACGATTCCCTGAATAGTTCTTGGAGCCTGAGCCTGTCCTGCATTTTGAGCATTGGCAGTCTCTGCACATACCAAAAACCCAACAAGGAAAAGCTGGATAATTAGAAAGACTTTTAGTTTCATAGTTTATTAATTTGGTTAAATCTGAACGCAATTTAACCTTAATAAACACGCGTGAGCGGCAATTGCCGAATCAGGAAGAAATTTCCTGAACCTTTTTGCGGTAGAGCGAAGGAGTCATTCCAACAGAGGCTTGAAATACCTTGTAAAATGTTGACATTGAGTTGAATCCCAGGTCAAAGGCAAGGGCTTTGAGAGGGGTGTCATCCTCACTGTCGGACAGTATCCTTACAGCATCGTTTATGCGGAACGTATTAATATAATGTGGCACGGTAAGTCCTGTACGTTCATTTATCACCTGAGAAAGATATGTCCGGTTTGTGTTGAGCTTGTCTGCAATTTTCTCTTTTGTGAGGGTCGGATCGTGATAAAGCTTCTCTTCGTGCATTATATATTCAATCTTCTGGAATATGTTTTCAATTTTATCCTCCTTTAACGAAGAGACAGAATACTTCTCTGCTACATTCGGGCACTCTGTGACGAAGTTCTTCAACTGGTTCTTCAGGTCGTCCTCTCGTTTGATGGCCTCTTTGTTCCTTATAATTATTCTGCGGTAGAGTCTGTTTTTGTTTACGTATATTATGTACAAATATATAGCAACTCCAACAGCCATCACAAGGATTATTATAAGAAACTGCATCTTCCTTGTCTTGTTGAGGACTTCCAGTCTGGCTTGCTCAGCTTCATTCTCCTTCCTTTGTGCGTCAAACTGAATTCTCAGCTGGTTTATAGATCGCTCACTCTCCTCATTGAAGTCACGACTGGCTTGTGTATGATATATCTTGAAATATTCCAGCGATTTATCGAACCGTTGCATCTTTTCATAACATCCACTCAGTGCCGCAAAGAGCTGCTTGATGAAAATCTGGTTGTGCCCATCTTCGCTTACCTTTATTCCCTTTTCGAAAAGAGGAACAGCTTCGGGATATCTTCTCTGCTCTGCAAGCAATTTACCGTAACTCAGGTATATATTTGCTATAGAAGATGTCTGTGCATGACCAATGTTCTTGAGTGCCTCCTTATAATACTTTTCTGCTTCGGTGTTATCTCCGAGGGCAACTAGAATCTCGCCATACAAAGTAAAGACATTGGTCTGGTCGTTATATTGGTTCTTTTGAAGTATAAATTCTGCTTCTTTGATGTACTTGAATGCCTCTTCGTACTTTTTCATGACGATATACATGCGGGCAGAGTTTACTGCTCCCCACAGAGCAAGGAACGGGTCATTCTGTGAGTGACCGAAGTTGTAGCACTCCTGGGCATACTTGAGTCCGGTGCTGTCACCTTTAAGATAATATACTCCGGAAATATTACACAACAGTATGTTATAAAGGCGTTTGTGGGAGCATCGTTTTGCCGCTTCAATCCCACTGAAAAAATACGATATTGACGAATTATAGTCCGATTCTACATTTGAAGCGTATAGACCCAGTCCGTTGTAAACCGAACAAAGTATGGAGTCATTCTGGATTGATTTTGCCTGATGTAGAGCCTGGTTAAGATACATTTTGGCAATATCATTCTGGTTGGTCATCAGATATGCCTGCCCGAGATATGCATTTGCATACGCTCTGTACCTTGTATTATTATTCTTTTCCCCTAGGCTTTTGAGTTGTCCGGCATAACTTATAACCTGCTGAAACTCCTCTGTGCTCAGGAAAAACGCAGCAAAGTTCCTTAGCACTTCTCCGTTGTTCTCCCCATCCAGATAACATGCAAACTGCTTATTGATAGCCTCAGATACATTGTTAGTCTGAGCACTAAGCTTCGTGCCACCAGTCAGCAGAGCTGTCAGGATAGCCGAAAACATCAGTATTTTGCGAAGTCTTTTAATTTTAAATTGTCTGGTCATGCGGTACAAATATAGAAAAAAAGTATGTGACCAAGTCATTCGAGGGATAGTGCATAAAGTCAGCACATTACGCAGTTTGCTCAGAAGCTATAAATAACTGATTGATAATAAAATCCCTCGAATGACTTGGTCAGATTCTTTTCGTATATTTACAGATATGCGAAAGAAAATACAATCGGTAACAATTAGCCTGCTCCTTTTTTGGGGTGGTTCATTACTTTGGGGAGCTTCTATGCTGAATGCCCAGACAGGACAAATGGTAAGGGATGCCGACGGGAACGTTTACCAGACGTTGACCATAGACAGGCAGGTCTGGATGGGGGAGAACCTTAAAACTACAAGATACAACGACGGAACTCCAATACGCTTGGTTAAGGAAGAGATTGACTGGAAAGGGTTATCCTCACCAGCGTATTGTTGGTACAACAATGACGAGGGAACTTTTAAACGGCAATATGGGGTTCTGTATAACTGGTATGCTGTAAACACAAAAAAATTGTGTCCGGTCGGATGGCATGTTCCCTCTGATGTTGAGTGGGAGTTATTAGTAAAATTTTTAGGTGGTTCATATATTGCGGGCGGGAAATTGAAAGAGACAGGCACAGGTGATTGGAAAAGCCCCAACACAGGAGCGACCAACGAAAGCGGTTTTTCTGCACTGCCGGGAGGTTACCGCGACTACAGCGGAGCCTTCAAGGATCTTGGATATCGCGGATACTGGTGGACCAGCTATGAAGGAACTGCAAAAGCATGGAGCAGGGTTATGTTTAACGACAGCGGATATGCCAGCAGTCTGCTCAACGAGGAAATTTCCGGATTTTCCGTACGATGCGTGAAGGACATCTGACCAAGTCATTCGAGGGATTGTGCATAATATCAGCATATTACGCGTTTTGTCTAAAAATTCTAAATGACTGACTAATAACAAAATCCCTCGAATGACTTGGTCAGATACTTCGGGGCGAAATTGTCGGTTTTATACCGCTGTAGATAGACTTCCAGGAGTAGTTGAAAATGAATCGGGTAGGGTCGCGCGGATAGTTTATTTCGGTAATCCGCACCGGGTGGTTTCCTGATGGGTTACTTTCCCTTATTATAAGAAGGTGAGCCAGAAATGTCTCAATTCCTCTTAAAAATCCGACTTTATTATTGGTCTTGTTCAGAATCTCCATTTTTAAATCATGATAGGCAAATTTCATTTTGCCTTTTGAGGCATATTCATTTGCAATGAAGGAGAAAACCATCGAATCTATAATGCCCTCTTTCATAGAAACTCTTGCATTGGGTTCCAGGATTGGATTTAGAGCAGTCATAGACATGTTTGTAAGTGTGCCCGAGCACTCGAATTCCATTTTGCTGGTATTCAGCGGAAAGAGGTATTGAGCCTGCAGCCTGCCTTTATCCATCAGCATACACGTTGCGTCAACTTTGAGGATATTGAATTTTGAGAACAGGGTTGAGTCACTTGTAAAGCCGGTGATAGTTGCGTTTAGGTTGTTAAATGTAACTCTGCCGGGTTTTACCGACCCCGGAGCAACCTCTTCATACGTTATACCGGCATCATTCAGGCGAATTGTGTCAACAACAGAATAGATGGGCAGATTTTTCAATATTTGTTGTAATGACTTTGCTCGCTGAGGTTTACGAATGTCATTTTTATCTCTGTAGGCCGACAGGTTGAGGCTGTCGATATTCAGCTCTTCCGATATGAATATATTTCGTTCGAAAAGTAGTTTGACATCAATCTTATTGAAATCAACCCTTTTAGCGGAGATTCTAAAACGGTCGGTCTGTTTTTTGACCTCGTTTGCAAATTCACGTTTGCTATAGTTCGGAACCAAAGAGAAAGAATCCAGAAGCAAGGTTGAGTCGGAATAAGATGCAGTTAATTTGTTCACGCGAAAAGAGTAGAGGCTGTCCTTAGGAGTGTATGAAAAGTTGTTGATAATCAGATGAACACTGTCGGCAACAAACAGTCTCCCATTTTCATCAGAAAGCTTGTCAATTCTCAAATTGGAAATTTTCAACACATTCTCCTTGCTGACAATGGAGGGAACAATATCGGTATAGTCGTCAAAAACAACAATATCGGCATCACTTATTTTGATATTGATTATCTGCAGTGAATGGATTTTTTTGCTGAAGAGGTGGTAAATTGAGAACATCGTTTTAGGATCTTCCGGCAGTTCTCCTTTTGGGTGTTTGGAGAGCATGGCCCTGCTTCTATAAATCTTACCGGAGGGGCTTTCCAGCTCCATTCGGGAGATTATCAGGTTTTTACGGAAGATGTAAGAAAAAACGTCAAAATTTATGAAATTTATTCTACCGGCTGAGAAAAAGTACTTTTGAGAGGTGGAATCGAGATTTTTAACCGGCCTCATTAAGAACCCCGATATGTAGATTGATTGTCTGAAGAGGTTTGTACGAATCTTTGCAATACTTACATCATATTTCTGGTCCGTCTGCTTGACAACCTCTTCCAGCAAAGCAGTTTTGATTCGGTTGTTAAAATAGAGAGTAAAACTTAACTGGATGCAAATTAATAAAGCTGCTGCAGATAGGAATGAATAAAGAATTATTCTGAAAATGGTTTTGCGCGACATGGTAATTTATTTAGCCAAAACATCAATATACGAAAAAATTCCGGTTAAATAGTTACATGGGGACGCACATTGTGTACCCAAAATGGGAAAGGGGCGGGATTTGAAGATACTTGCCAGGAGGAGTTGGGCACCCACCCAAGGAGCAGCGCGTTTAAAAAAACAACGAGCGGAAACTGCAGCTCTATGTACCCGCATAATAAGTTTCCGCATTTTTTTTTAGCGCGGCGACTGCATAGTGGGTAAATCCGGGGCACGTATCTGAAGATCCCGCCCCTTACTTAAAGGAGGGTACACAATGTGCGTCCCCATATACCCTAGTTCCCCAGCAACTTGAGGGAGAGCATGAATTTGTCGGTAGGTTTTTGACCATACTCCAGCTTTTTTGCATAACCCACCGACCAGGTGGTCTTAAAGTAGGTGAATAATACAAGCTGAATGTCTATTTGGGCCCCGATGTTAAAAATGTGCGACGTATTGGAAGGCTTGTCAAAATCGGTCATCAGATGGGTGCCAAACAACGAGGATTTTATGAATGTAGGGTACAACCATGTGGTTCCCACATTTTTTATGCGTAGAGGTCGCATATTGAATTCTCCCATGGTTTTCAGATAGTTGTAGGCTTGTATCTCATCAATTTCTGACCCGGCAAAAGCCATTGGCAGACGATATTGCTCAGACTGCTGCCAGTCTACATAATTGTTGCGAAAACCGCCAAAGTAAAAGTATGAGAGACCAGACTGCCTGCTGCCTAGTGACTGACCAATACTGTTTCTAATCCAGAAACTGGTGTTTCTGATACCCGGAACAAGAAAACCGAAATCCTGATTAGAGACAAATGAAGGATAAAGTCTGCCCCCTGCATAGTATGTTGTGCCTGTAACATCCCATGAATATCCACTTTCGTCCATAACGGCACCCAGGGTTTTTCTCAACTTGGAAATACCATAAGAGGCAGTAGCGGACTGCAGGTTCCTTATTGGAGAAGCAACATTCTGATATTGAGGCAGTACCTCCAGACCCCCGTATGTATGTACCCCGAAACTATAGAAAGACTTTAAAGGAGACTTTCTGGAATTGGAACCCTTATAATTTACCCCCAGAGAATAACCGGCACGACTGTTCATTGTCGGGCCGAACAGGTCGTAGAAATCAGTCTTGTTGTATGAAGCAGAGAAGTGCCAGTTCCACAAATTCCAGTCCACCATTGCGTGAACCTTCTGATTGTCTTTGTATGTGCTCCATGGCGATACAGCAAGAAACAGGTTAATACGACTCAATCCCATCTGGTCCTGCCAGTTGACACGATACCCGACAGCCACCGTTTTTTTAAAGCCGGCAATATCGGGATAGGCATTCGCCAGTTTCATCTGCTTAACAGGTATATATTTCTCCTCCTGTTTGGTTTCGTATAACCCCATTATATCCCCCGCCGGCGGTAAGGACCAATCCTCAACAACTTTATGTTTCTGCTGAACCATGCTCCCAAGATATGTAATTGCGTTGGCATCCTCGATAACTTTAATTGGCATAGTTCCCGGAACCATTCCGTCACGGTTGAACTGAAGTACAAAAAGCGAGTCGGAATTCAACTGTACGGGCATGAAATATCCGGTCTCGGCATTAGAGAGCAACTCAAATTTCTGATCATCCAACCCTATTCTCCATACATTTGAAACGCCTGTATAATAAGATGTGCCGATGAGGTATTTATCGTCGTCAGAGAACTTAAATTGAGTTAACGTGTTGTCATCCAGAGTATAAATAACGTTTAATTTAGGGGTCCCTTTTTCAAGCAACTCCATATCGAACATTACAACCGACTGCTCACCCTTGAGCCCCGACATAGATGCACACAATTTGCCGCAATCCTTAGAAATGTCAAGGTCGAAGATAACTTTGCCAAAAGGAGCAGTGTACATGGGAATTACTTCGGTATAAGGCGCAGGAATCTTTACAAGGATTGCGTTTCCGTTGTCGTGTCTGACACCCCAGATAGAGTTATCCTTTGCATTGAATATAAGATCTCCGGTTCTTGTAAATGCATTTACCACCCTCTTTTTACCTGTCTTTACATCAACCTCCACCAGATTGCGGTACTTCTGATTCTGTTCAGTAATATAAATCTTCTCTCCGGCAGGATTATAAGTAATGTCGGTGGTATAATACAGGACAGGGGAATCAAGCGTGGCAATCTTGCGCAAAGAGCCACTCCTGATGTCAATCTCTGCAATCTGAGAAATCACACCCGGATAGTTAATAGCAGCATAGAGTTTTTGAGTAGAGGGGTTATAGCAGACCTTTGATACGTTTCCAAGCGGCCTCTCGGTAAGCTGACGAAATTGTGTAAGAGGATACTCCTTTATTGCATCTAAGTTTTGATTCTGATTTGTATTTTCCCATTTTATCCAATCGTTCCACTCCTCTTTAACAGGCCTGTGATAAACCTTTTTAAACTGATCTGCAAAGAAGGCCCTGCTACTGTCGGTACGGGTATAGAAGCTCTTTAGTTTGTCGATCCCATACTGAAGTGCCAGGTATGAGACAAACCTCGACCCGTACAGATAGGCGTTTGCCCCAACCTGAAAATCGATTGTGGTACCCTCAGTTTCCAGCCCTATGAGTGAGTAAATAGGTTCCTTCTCTTTAACAATGCTACGGAAGTACATTTCGTCATACTCACCCATGGCCCTGCCCATTCCCCCCGACAACCAAGTCTCCATAAAACAGGCAATTCCCTCATGGTACCAGCGAGGCGAGTACCAACGCGGAACAGTAATATAGCTCCACAGGGCCGACAAAGGGTTTTCCTCATTCCTGAGGACCTTCCCAAGAAACAATTTGCGGAAAAACTCATCCCTCTTGTTTGGTTTGTCGGCCATAACTATATGAGTAAGTTCATGATTGAACAGCCACTGGAACCTTCCATTGGAAGGGACGATGCTAAAAGCGAAGCTGTATGGCTCCACTCCCAGCTCTACAGTGTTAAACGGCATGGCAGATGCCCCGCCATGCCCCATATCCTGAAAATCATTGAGAAAGATATTAACAGTGGAATCTTTGTAATTCCATAACTTACGATTAAATGCCATGGCATTTTCATACGATTTGGATACATGCGGCAATAAATATGAATATCTTTTACCAAGATAAACCATATTCATATTCTTAACCTTAAGCAAGGAGATCTGTTGTGCAGACAGAGTTGAGCCCCCGATGAAAATTAAGGTAATGATATAACTCTTGATGAAGCGTTTTCCCATTATTATACCCAACCGAGTTTTTCTTTATCCGTAAACCCGGCTCCAAGCTTCTCTGCATTAAAGATGCCAAGCTTCTCAATATCCAACAGTCTGCTGTTCATAACAGAGCCTAGCTTTTCTTTATCCGTAAACCCGGTTCCAAGCATCTCGTTACTGTTTATTACCAACCTGCCTAATTTTTCATTGTCCCCGAAAAATGAATTTATTGACTGAGGATCTAAAAACAAAAGCGCGCCCAAAGCTGTGGCTTCTATTTCGATACCATTTAATGCCTCCTTGTCCAGGATAATACCTAATTTTTCGGCATCTAATATAATGATGTTTAATTTTTCCATGTCCGTCTGGATGGCACCCTTCAGGTTCAGTTGTGCCTGATCGACATATAAATTTAGTGCCTCTTTATCGCTGAACATAGACTTTTTGTCGAAATATTTGAGTGTCATCTTGTCATGGATAATTGAAGAGTTGAAAACCTCGTTAAGAGACAACAGATCATGTACTCTTTTAAGACCAGTGCAATCCAAAGATGGATTGTCATTTACGAAAACACTTATATTATCTATAAAGCTGATAATTGCTTTATGCTTGTAATTCATTTGGGCAATAATATTATTGGCCTGATTTGTAAGCATCATGAATAGTCCGGGATTTGTCTCCTTAAGTGATTTAAGAGCAGAAAGTTCCAATAACAGATCTCCTCTGGCAGTGGTGAGGAAGGTTCCAAACTCAGCAAGATTATCAATAGACGCCTTGTTTTTTTCTTTGAATAATTCTGTAGAATTGGCCTCTTTAACAGCATTTTCAATGTAACCGGCTAACTTAGCAGCGTTAACGTAATGAAAGTTATAGTATAATTTTAACTGCGCCACTTTAGCAGTATCGGCAAGAAGTTCGTTGTGAAAATTGACGTCGGCCTCAGTTGCCTTGATGTTCCTGTAGTTTTTGATTTTACCGATTGTACCGGAAGCATAGCTTGTGTCAATTTTTGGATATTCGACAGACACTCCAATAAGAAAACCTACGATTAATGCAGTAATGATTCCAAATGCGATTAAAATTTTAGTCCTGTTTTTCATTTTTATTTAGTTTGAAAGTTATTTTAGTGTATTAAGTTTCCACAAATCTCTGTATTTAAGCCTTATGAGAGGGGCGAGGGTAAGTTCTCCCACCTTCCCAATGCTCCTCCTTAGCAGGTGAAGCTCTCTTAATTTAGACTCTGTCCCCTTTTCAATAATGACAGGGAAGCCGCACTCTTTAAGCATTACGTTCCGCTTGGCAATAATTGAAAGTTCCAGATAAAGGTTTATAAAGCAGTACATGTCAAGAATAGTCTCTCCGGAAAAACGGGATTTCAAAGAAGCCAGATACTCCCCTGAACGGGTAGATAGAATTTTACCCTTGTTAATCATTGCCAGCAATTCAACCTCACTGTTGAACTCAATTTCGAGCCAGTGCTGAAGCTGGTTTTCGTTATACTTGAAAATAGAAACCAGCAAAACCGGCAGAACTATTATAATACTGGCAGTCTGAATCAGCGGGTCTATGCTGAAATGGTTGAACAGCGAATGGATTGCGTATGCTGTTGACAATGCTATTGCTATGTTTCCAGGTGTCAGCCTTTTTCTGCTTATGCTTCCCAGCAACAAAGCCGACAAAAGAGCCGTGCAGCCGCCATGCATGATAGATGTACCCAGGCCGCGTATCAGCCAGAAGAGCATGTCTGTACTTTCATAGGTATTCAATAAAAGGGAGCCTTCAATCAAAGCGAATCCGGCACCAACTGCAAATCCGTAAATGGCAGCATCTATCATAAACCCCACCCTCTTTTTATATATCAGGAAAAAGATAAACAGAGACTTCAGTATCTCTTCTGTTGCCGGGGCAATATATCTCGACAGAATCTCAAACCTGACCCCCGCGTTCTCAACAAGAAACGTGTGCAGAAAATAGGCAGCAATGGCACTTAGCGTTCCCCACAGTACAGCAAAAAACAGATATTTTTTTATGACCAGTTTAAAGCTGTCCAGCAGAAAAAGAAAAACGAGGAAAAAGAAAACCGGTAGTAAGCTTGTAAGGATTGCCATATATTCAAAATCTATTCAAATATACAACAAAAAACCCTGTTTATCCAAGCACACAAATTATGTGATTTTTTCATTGCATGGTGGTTGTTTGTGAT